>JAEMTQ010000066.1 GCA_016462185.1 Ilumatobacteraceae bacterium | reverse complement strand
TCACAACGAGACCCAGGCCGAGCGTGCCGAGACTGAGCATCGAAAAGAAAAGTTCGAACACTTCGTTGTTCATCGTGCGTACTACGCTAATTGCCAGAGAATGATTCACGAATGAACTTGAAAATTGAACTGGAGCAACCTTAAATGACGAATTTAAAAGACCAACTGAAGGCTGATTTGACTGTCTCAATGAAGGCGCGCAATGAAGTTGAAACTTCAACCCTGCGAATGACACTGGCTGCGATCATGAATGCAGAAGTAGCGGGCGACGAAGCCAAAGAACTGACCAATGAGCAAGTGCAGGCAGTGGTTAGTGCTGAGGCAAAGAAGCGAGCTGAATCGGCAGACATATATAAGGAAGCGGGTCGAGTTGATGCCGAGGCTGCAGAACGTGCCGAATTGGGGATTTTGCAGAAGTATCTGCCCGCTCAGTTGAGCGATAACGATCTAGAAAAGATCGTGGAAGAGCAGATCGCCGTGGCAGCCAGTTCGGGGCTGACTGGGTCAAAAGCTATGGGTGCGGTGGTCAAAGCCGTGCGAACTCAAGCTGGTTCAGGGGCAGATGGCGCCAAAATAGCCAATTTGGTGAAGTTAAAACTGGGCTGATTTTTGGGCCGTTTTAAGTTTAAGTAACTTTTGACACAGGGGGGTTAGGCGGGTATCGTGCTTTACAGGCCCTATGCCTTTTTCCGAAGGGGGAAATCAATAATGAAGAAATTATTCACAGGAGGTCGTCGCAAGGTTGCTGCCGTTATGGCAATTGCACTTGTTGCTTCACTCAGTCAGGTCACAACCAGTGGTGCTTCAGGTGCCGACACTCCGAAGCGTGGCGGAAATATCACAGTTGGTATTTTCGACTCGTTCCCAGGTTTCTGTATGGCAGACAACTTGGCGAACTCAGCACTCATGGGTGGTCGCACGATTTATGAGACCTGGGTTGAACAAAGATCAGATGGCAAAATTGTGCCTTACGTTCTTAAGTCGTTTGAAAGCAGCGCCGACTACAAAACTTGGAACCTCGTCGTTCGCGACGGCATCAAGTTTCATGACGGCTCACCAGTAGACGGCACGGCACTTCTTCTTAACTTGCAGGCATCGCGCGGTGCGCTTTACCTCAACGGTTTGATTGGCAAGACGCCAAAGTCGCCAAGTTCGGGTACCGGAGCAGGTTTCTCTGCAAACATCGCTGACGTCATTCAGACAGGTGCAATGTCAGTAACTGTGAAGTTGTACAACGCTGAAGCCAACTACCCAGATTCGCTTTATGCATCGGGTCGAAACTTCGTCCGTTCAATCGCGCAGATCACAGGACCTACGTGTTCGACAGTGCCAGTAGGTACCGGCGCTTTCAAATACGTTTCGCATAAATTGACCGAACTTGTTGTCGCTAAAAACGATAACTACTGGCGCAAAGACGCCAAGGGTGGCGCATTGCCATACCTTGATGGCATCACGTTTACATTCTTGCCAGACGCGCAACCACGCGTCAGCGGTGTAAAGAGTGGTTCGCTTGCAGCGACAATGTTCTCGTCGGCTTCAGAAGCCAAACAAATTCTTGCCTTGCAAAAAGACAAGAAAGTTACGACGATCAGTTCACCAATGGACTACTACCCAACAATTTGGTTGAACCATAAGATTGCTCCGTTCAGCAGTAAGAACGCTCGATTGGCATTCTCGCATTCGCTTGACCGTGCAAAATGGTTGAAAGTTCGTCAGAAGGGTCTCGGCACTGTGCCAGAGTCGATCGTCGGACCGAACAACATCATGTTCAACAAAAAGGGTTACGCGGGTTATGACTTGAAGAAGGCCAAAGAATTGACAGCGGCTTACACAGCAGAAACTGGTAAGACACTTGAATTCAGCCTTCCATACGTGAGTGCATCAGCAGACTCGACGGCAAATGCTCAGCTCCTCAAGGAGATGGCAGAAGCCGCCGGTATGAAAGTCAACTTGTTGTCACAGACAACTGCTGAAGCAATTCAAAAAGCATTCCCAATGCAGTATCAATTGTTGCCATTGCTCTTGATGGAAGGAACAGGAACAGCGTTCATTCTTCCGTTCATCGTCAGTGACACATCTGGTGGCAACCCAACGCACTTCTTGCGCGGTGCAGCAAAACTTTCACCAGCTTTGGCCGGTCTGCAGATTTTCTACAGCATCTTGAACATCTCATCTTTCAAAGATGAAGTGAGCGAGAACTTGCTGTTTGCAGCTCGTGCTGAGCCGAACAAAGCGAAAGCACAGAAACTGTATGCACAAGCAACCGAGCAGTTGCAAAAAGAAGCTCACGTGGCGAACATTTCGTTCTTGCAATACACGGTGAGCTACAACAAGCTCGGTGGCGTTGGTCAATTGGGTCTGGCAGCAGGTGGCCCACGTCGCCTGATTACAAACTTCGGAATTGACTGGACAGGTGTTTGGTCGACGAAGTAATCAAATAATTTAGTAAGCAAAAAGGGTGACGGTGCAAGTGCACCGTCACCCTTTTGCTTATTTGCCACAGCTTGGCGATTTCGTCTAGCCTGCCTTTGACAAATGCTGAGAACTAAGAGGTGTTCAGTTGCTAAAAATTAGTTTTTGGTTAAAGCGAATCGCGCAGTTGCTGATCGTCTTGCTTCTCGTAACTTTTGGTGTCTCGTTGTTGCTGCGATTGATACCTGTTGACCTTGCGACGGTTCTGTTGCCGGTTGGCACCGAAAATGAGCGCGACATTCTGCGAGCAGAGTTGGGCTTTGATAAAGGGCCGATTGGTTATTACTTGCAATGGCTTGGCAATTTTGTGCAGGGCGACTTTGGAAAAATCTATTTCTCGGGTGGCACCGAAGATGTTTCGGCGCACTTGGCCGATGCGATGCCGCGGTCGTTATTGCTCATGGCTTACACCCAAGTTATTGCGATTGCAATCGCGGTACCCCTTGGCGTTGTGTCGGCATATCGTGCTGGTCGGCGTGCTGACAAGATAATTAGCAATACTCTGTTCACGTTGTCGTCGGTGCCCAACTTCGCAATTGCGCTTCTATTGGTGATTTTTGTTGGTGTGAAATTCGCCTGGCTGCCGACTTTGGGTTACGTACCTCTTTCGGATGGTGTTTGGGAACATCTGAAGCACATGATCATGCCTGTAATTAGTTTGAGCCTTGGGTTGATTGCTACTTATACCCGTCTACTGCGCGCAGACATGATTGCGGCGTTACGTGAGGACTACGTGACGATGGCTGCCTCAAAGGGTTTGAGCGATCAAAGGATTTTGTGGCGTCATGTGTTGCGACCTTCAAGCTTGACGTTGCTAACTTCGGCGGCTCTCAGTATGGGTGGCTTAATTGGTGGCGCGATCGTCATCGAAAGTTTGTTTGCCACTTACGGTGTTGGCTTCGAGGTATTTGCGGCGATTGCAGGTCGCCAGTATGTGGCTTTGCAGTCAACAGTGGCTGTGATTGCGTTGTTTTATGTTTTCTTTAACCTCGTAGTTGACATCGCTTCTGGCTTTGTTGACCCGCGAACGCGCGATCGGAGAGTAAATGCGTAAATTTACAAAACCAACTTGGTTGGCGATTGGTTGGCTGAGTTTGATGATGTTCTTTGCCATTTTCGGTTGGGTACTGCCGTTTAAGTCATGGAATTTTGTATATGAAGACGACCTTGAAGTCGGGTTGTTCTCAAATGGCCATATTTTGGGGACCGACAGCAACGGCTATGACCTGCTTGCTTCGATAATCGCCGGCACTCGGATGAGCATTTTCATTGCGATTGCGGCTGTTGGTCTCGGGGGATTAATTGGAAGCGTTCTCGGGATCACTGCCGCGTATGTGCGAGGCAAAGTCGACACAGTAATGGTGACGATTTTTAATGTGGGCCTTTCGGTGCCGAACCTTGTCTTGGCTTTGGCACTCGTATCGGTTTTGGCAACGAATGTTGACATCAATCAAGCAGTGCCAACTTGGCGCCGTGTGATGGTTTTGATTATGTCGTTGACAATTGTGTTGATACCGATTTTGGGTCGCATTGCGCGTGGAGCCACATTGTCGTGGACTGGGCGCGAATTCGTTACTGCCGCGCGAAGCATGGGCATGCGCGACCGCAAGATCATCACCAAGCACATTGTCCCTAACGTTTTGCCAGCCTTGATCGCAGTTGCATTTCTCGCCGTTGGCGTCGTAATCATCGCCGAGGCATCGCTATCGATTCTCGGTGTAGGCATACCAGACGGTGCGAGTTGGGGTGGAATGATTGCGCGCGGAAGAAATGACCTCGAATATGCGCCGCACGTTTTGTATGTGCCGATTGCATTCTTAGCGCTGACCGTGATCTCGACAAATCACTTGGGTGACGTTGTTCGTGCACAACTCGATAGTCGTGAGGCCAAAGTATGAGTTCGTTGCTAAGCATCAAAAACTTGGGTGTAAATTTTGATACGCCACGCGGGTCTCTTGAGGCTGTTCGCGGTGTTGATATCGAGATACCTGCCGGCACGAGTGTTGGCGTCGTGGGTGAGTCTGGCAGTGGCAAGACAGTTATGTGTCGTGCTGCGATGGGTCTACTTCAAGGCAGCAACGTGCAACGTACTGGAACGGTCGTCTTTGATGGCAATGAACTAACGGCGATGACCAAAGAGCAGGTGCGCGATCTTTTTGGCTCGGGCATGGCGATGATTTTTCAAGATCCGATGACAGCGTTGAACCCGGTGCGCCGAATTGGCTCGCAGATTTCTGAAGGTCTGCGTGTGCGACTCGGAATGAGCAAGAAAGATGCATTGGTTCGAAGCAAAGAATTGCTCGAACTAGTTCGCATACCGAACCCGACTGCAGTATTGAAGTCGTTTCCGTATCAGCTTTCGGGCGGCATGCGTCAACGTGTAATGATCGCAATCGCAATCGCGTGCAATCCGAAACTTTTGTTTGCTGACGAACCAACGACTGCGCTTGACGTTACGGTGCAGGCACAAATTTTGCAGTTGTTGCGCGAGCTTCGCGAAGACTTGAAGATGTCGATGGTTCTGGTTACTCACGATCTTGGTGTGGTGGCTGGCAATACCGACTATGTTGCCGTTATGTATGCGGGCGAAGTCGTTGAGTATGCGCCGACTACGAAACTTTTCGCCGACATGCGCATGCCGTATACCGAGGCGTTGCTTGAGTCGATTCCGAAAATTGATCACAAGTCGGGCACGCGACTTTCGGTGATTGCGGGACGACTTCCAAACCCAACCGATCGCGGTGTGGGCTGTGGCTTTGCACCGCGCTGCAAGTACGCCCAAGAAAAGTGCCACACGCAGCACCCTGAGTTGCAAAAAGACCCAGACGGTCATTTGTATCGCTGTTGGTTTCCGATCGGGGAGGCGTTGTAATGGCTGGTTCGGGCACCGCACACATGCGCAACTCGGTTGACTCAGTGTTGACCGTTCGTGACTTAACAGTTGAATTCAAAATCAGCAAAGACAAAGTTGTAAAAGCTGTTTCTGGTTTGAGTTTTGATGTGGTCAAAGGTGAGACGTTGGCAGTAGTTGGTGAGTCTGGCTGCGGCAAAACGACTTTGGCACGTGCCATATTGCAGTTGCCACCGCCGAATTCAGGCGAAGTGATTTTTAATGGCACAGATTTGACATCGCTGCCAAAAGAAAATTTGCGCTCGGCGCGAACATCAATGCAGATGATTTTTCAAGACCCGATCTCGTCGCTCGATCCTCGAATGACCGTGCAGCAACTGATCGACGAACCGCTAGAGATTTGGGGTCGTGGAACCCGCGAAGAGCGCAATGAGCGAATTAATACGTTGCTGAACAATGTCGGGCTTGAGCCTGAGCTTGTTTTGAACCGTCGCTCGTATGAGTTTTCGGGTGGTCAATGTCAGCGAATCAGTATTGCTCGTGCGCTCGCGCTTGACCCAAGAATGTTGATCTGTGACGAGCCAGTTTCGGCGCTAGACGTGAGTATTCAGGCACAGATTTTGAATCTGTTACAAGACATGAAAGACCAATTTGGTTTGACAATGGTTTTCATTTCTCATGACTTGGCTGTTGTTAAAGCCGTAAGCGACCGAGTGATGGTGATGTACCTCGGCAAAATTTGTGAAATCGCTACACCAGAAGCTTTGTATTCCAAACCTGCGCATCACTACACAAAGGCGTTGCTTGACTCGGTGCCGATTGCCGACCCGACACGACAAAAAATAACTGAATTATTGCAAGGCGAGCCACCGTCACCGATGAACCCGCCTTCTGGTTGTCGATTCAGAACTCGGTGTCATGCGGCAACTGCGCGTTGCGCAGAGCACGAACCACAATTGCAAGAGGTTTCGCCCGGCCAGTTTGTGGCCTGCCACCACCCAATTGTCTAGTTATTTGTGACGCAAAGATAAGGGTTCGCTGTTTATGGCAACTCGAGTGAAAGTTTTAATGGATTGCGATCCGGGTCATGACGACGCTTTTGCGCTGATCGTTGCGTCGAAGTTTGCAGATGTTTTAGGTGTGACGACTGTGGCGGGTAACGCACCGCTGAGTTTGACAACAAAAAACGCACGCATCATCCTTGATATTTGCGGGTCGAATGTGCCGTTGCATTCGGGTGCAGGTCGCCCGTTGGTTGCCGAACCGATTCATGCCGCTTACATTCACGGCGAAAGCGGAATGGATGGCGCAAATTTCGCCGAACCGTCGCGGCCGGCAGATGGCGCCGATGCGGTGCATTTTATTATTGACACGGCGCGTGCGAACCCTGGTTTGTGGTTGGTGCCAACAGGGCCGCTGACGAATATTGCCTTGGCGTTGCGTGCGGCGCCAGACTTGGTGAAAAATATTTCAGGAATTTCGTTAATGGGTGGTGGACGATTTGGTAATCGCACCGCAACGGCTGAATTTAATATTTGGTGCGACCCCGAGGCTGCAGCGGCGGTTTTTGATTCGGGTGCGAAAGTTGTGATGAGTGGTTTGCATTTGACGCATCAGTTGATGGCGACGCCAAAACGAATTGAAATGGTGCGTGGTGCGCACAAAGTTGTTGGTCCAAAGTTGGCCGGGCTGCTCGAGTTTTTCAGCAAGATGTATAAGTCGTTGCACGACGACTTTGAAGGTGCGCCGCTACATGACGTTTGCGCGGTGCTTTATTTGACCCACCCAGAATTTTTTGTGGCGAGCGAGAAGCATGTGGTTGTTGAGATCGATGGGGAACATACGCGAGGCATGACAGTGATTGATGATCGGCATGTTTCGTCGCGAACGACGGCCAATACGACGGTGCTCGAGACGATTGATGCCGATGCTGCCTTCGCGACGATCGTCGAAGCTATTCGTGCCTGCCCAGAACGGTAA
>JAEMTQ010000131.1 GCA_016462185.1 Ilumatobacteraceae bacterium | reverse complement strand
GACTGGGGTGCGCCATCTGTTTACGGTGCTGCAATCGACGCACCTTCGCGATGGAAAAAAGTTGTCGGCATGGCAGTGCCACCAACAGCAGCGTTCGGTCTTGCATTCGTGCAGAATCTTGAGCAGCTAAAACGCAGTTGGTATATGTTTTTCTTTCAACACGGATTAGCCGATTTAGTAGTCGGTGCAAACAATCACGCATACATCGAGATGCTGTGGCGAGATTGGTCGCCTGGCTACGACGCCAGTTTTGATCTCGAGGCAGTAAAGAAGTCGCTTGCTGATCCAAAAAACTTGCAGGCAGCGCTTGGCTATTATCGAGCGACTCTTGGTGACGGTTATCGCGATCCTTCACTTAAAGCCTTGCAAGATCAAATGGGTTCGGCTGTGCCAACTCAGCCATTGCTATATCTATATGGCACAAATGATGGATGCATTGGTGCTGAAGTCGTGGAAGCGGCAAAGTCAATGGCTCCTGCAAATGTGCAATTTGCGATTGTCAAAGACGCCGGCCATTTCTTGCAACTAGAGCAACCACAAAAAGTCAACAAACTAATTTGTGACTTCATCACTGGCTGAGACTTTCGTGACGCAAATCAAAAACCCATTACGTGACGGTTGGACACTTATCGTCAAGCGCGAATGCGCAACATGTGTCATGGTCGTGCCAGTCATTGCGCGACTTGTGCGCGAATTGCCGTCACTCACGGTTTACACCCAAGATGATCCAAAATTTCCAGATGGCATCGTCTCGATCAGTGATGCTGATCTTTCTGCAAGTTGGCATGCCGACATTGACACCGTGCCGACTTTGATTTTCCGCGAAAAGGGCATTGAAACAAAACGCACGGTCGGCTGGCTACGCAGTGAGTGGCGTGAACTCACGGGCATCGCCGATCTGGGCAGCGAACTTCCAGAGTTTCGCCCAGGTTGCGGTTCGATGAGTGTTGACCCTGACGTGATTGACAAGCTTCGTGTTCGTTTTGGTGGCGCAATGCTGCATTCACGGCAAATCGAATTTGCTTCGGCCGAGGACGAATTCGAAGCAATGTTCAGTCGCGGTCTCACAGATGGTTTACCAGTTGTGCCACCAACACCAGAGCGTGTGATGCGAATGTTAAGCGGCACATCTCGCCTACCTCAAGAAGTTGTGGCGATTGCTCCCCCAGATCTCGTCGAATTAACTATCGAAAAAATTGCGATCAATGCCGTGATGGCTGGTTGTCTGCCCGAGTATCTGCCATGGGTTATCGCCGCAGTCGAAGCAATTTGTACCGACGAATACAACATCCACGGTGTTCTCGCCACGACAATGCCAGTCGGTCCCGTGATCGTCTGCAACGGCCCAGGTACGCGCGCAATCGGCATGAACTCTGGTGTCAATGTTTTAGGTCAGGGCAATCGCGCGAATCTAACGATCGGTCGTGCGGTGCAACTGATTATTCGCAATGTCGGTGGTGGACGCCCCAACGAGGTTGATCGTGCAAGTCACGGTCATCCTGGCAAGTTAAGTTTCTGTTTTGCTGAAGACGAAACAAATTCGCCATTCACATCGCTTGCCGTTGCCCGCGGATTTGACGCTTCACAAAACACAGTCACGGTGTTTACCGGCGAAGGCCCGCGATGCGTAGTTGATCAACTTGCCCGCGAACCAGAAGCTCTCGCACAAACTTTGGCTGCATGCTTGCGCACTGTGCACCACCCGAAACTTCCATTCGCTTTTGACGCTCTACTAGTTGTTAGCCCTGAGCACGCACGCGTTTTCGCCCAAGCCAACTGGAACCGTGAGCGTGTGTTGCAAGAAATCCATGCGCGATTACAAATGCCCGGCAGCGAGATCGTGCGTGGCGCAGGTGGCATGGCCGAAGGCGTGCAAGAAGCATTCAAAGATGCAACTCTGCCGAAGTTTCGACCCGGTGGGTTACTGCTCGTGCATGCCGGTGGCGTTGCCGGACTTTTCAGTTCAATCATTGGTGGCTGGGTCAGCGGTGCTACAGGCAGCGACCCAGTGACTAAGTTGGTCACTGCATGAGCAATC
>JAEMTQ010000065.1 GCA_016462185.1 Ilumatobacteraceae bacterium | reverse complement strand
TTTATTTTTCTCCCCCTAGGAGTTAGGCGACATATTGTCACCCATGGGTTTGGACGATCAAGCCTACGGATCAAAATCGTCTAAATCAACGGCGAAACGCTGTATCTGCGCTGTTTAAGTCACTCTCAATCATTAAAGAAACGAGTTAGCAGCCTTCTCAAGTCGTTCGTTAATCGCGAAACCAATGCCACTCATTGGCGCTCGAACCACGATTACAACGTTGATTTCGTCTTTGTCGGCTGTTCTAAGACTCGAATAAAGCAGGCGAGCAAACTTGTCTAAATCTTCGGTCAGATCTAAGAGCCTCACTTTGAATCCATCCGCAACGTATCGCTGTGCTTCGACAAGGCCTGCTTGCGAACTACCGACCAAGACAACGCGACACATAGGTGCATAATGCTTTTCAAGCATTCCAGGCGCGCGCGATTCGCCAGATGCTGCAACAACAGTGATGTTGCACTCTCTCAAAATTTCTTCGGATGTAATTGCGCCAGTTCGAAGCAACTGTGGAGGAGTCGTCGTGCAGTCAATGATTGTCGATTCAAGACCAATTGAGCAATCGCCACCGTCTAGAATTATTGAGATTTCTGAACCAAGATCATTTACGACGTGTTGTGCAGTCGTTGGGCTTACCTTTCCAAATTTATTTGCAGATGGCGCAACGATTGCGTTATTTAACTTCTTCAAAAGTTTTGTCGTTACCGAATGATTCGGACAACGAATAGCAACAGTGTCTCTGCCGCCCGTTACCTCGGATAGAACTTTGTCACTCTTATGCAGAATTAAAGTCAATGGACCTGGCCAAAACTGCTTACACAGAGCTCGAGCCTCGCTTGAAATGTTTGTGGCCCAGTCGTCGAGCATCGAAGTTTCGGCGATGTGAAGAATCAAAGGGTGTGAAGACGGACGTTCTTTGATCGCATATATTGCTCTCACTGCTGAACTATTCGAGGCAATTGCAGCCAGACCGTAAACAGTTTCTGTTGGAATTCCGATAACGGATCCTGCGCGCAACGCGTTGACACAATCGTCAATCTCGGATTCAAGATTGCCATCAAGTATGCGGGCTTTATTCGGCACCAAAGAACTCCAATAACCGATCGATGAAGCCAAAGTTCTCGGGTGTTGCGAAGTGGTCGCAATTTTTCAAAATCGTCAGCTCACAGTTTTCGAAAGACTCAATGAGGCGATCCGCAGGCAAAACGAAATCTCGGTCTCCGATCACAACTGAAACTCGTGCCGAGATTGTCTTCAAATCTTTTGGCTCAAACGGTTTGGATCTTGGGCGTAACAAAACTGCTTTGAGCGCACTCGGGTCGTTAGATGTTTTTTTGGCGTAATTGCCAAACTGCCTTGCCAAGACATCATCTGTCGCACTGGTGCCTTCAATACCGCCCACAATTCTTTGTGTCTCGCTTGGATCGTGTTCGTCGAGCACACCGTTACCGATACCTACAAGCATGAGACGACGAAAATAATTCGGATTGACTGTTGCAGCGTGTAAAAGTGCAATCGCTCCAAGAGAGAAGCCGACTGCATCGACTGTCGACGATCTGGCACCGATGGCTGTGCGAATTGGTTCAGAGATGTCGCTATACGCGGCAGGGTCGTGAGGTTTGGCTGCTGTTCCGTGACCTAAGAGATCTACACCGATTACGGTTCGCCCCGACTCTGTAAGCAATTGTTCGACACCCGACTTTTGCCAAGTCTCTTGGTGCGAGCCACCCCATCCGTGAACCATTACCAGCGGGGGATTCGCACTGTTTATATTCACAGGGCGTAGCCTATGGAGGCTTCAAAAAAGCCCCACTTGGAGGACTACTGATGCGTTTTTTAAACGACTCGCCAGCGTTTGACCTTACTTATAGTGACGTATTCATGGTTCCGAGTTTGTCGGCAGTTAGTTCAAGATTGAATGTCAATCTTTCAACGCCCGATGAAATCGGTACAACGATTCCTCTTGTTGTCTCAAATATGACTGCGATAGCAGGTCGACGAATGGCCGAGACTGTTGCGCGTCGAGGTGGAGTCGTGGTTTTACCGCAGGACATTCCGCTTGATGTCGTTGAAACAGTTGTCAAGTTCGTCAAGTCTCGCCACAAAGTAATCGACACCCCAATCACGATGAAAGTTGACGGCACGGTTGGCGAGGCACTCAGTTTGATTTATAAGCGAAGCCATGGTGCGGTCGTCGTTGTGGATGACGACGGCAAACCAGCAGGCATTTTTACCGAGCATGACGCGGTTGGCTTTGACCGTTTCACACAGATTAGAAATGTAATGAGTAGTGAAATGTTCACTCTTAGCGAGGCACTCTCGCCTCAAGAAATGTTTGAGCAATTAACAGAAGCACGTCTTTCAGTTGCTCCAGTGATTGACAGCAAAGAACGACTCGTTGGCGTGATCACTCGCAATGGAGCACTGCGAAGCACAATTTATAAACCGGCGCTTGATAAAAACGGCAAGCTTCTGATTTCGGCTGCGGTCGGAGTGAATGCAGATCCGGCTGAGCGCGCGAAGCAACTAGTTGCAATGGGTGTTGATCTAATTGTCGTCGACACCGCGCACGGACACCAAGTTCGAATGCTCGACGCGATTAAACAAGTGCGTAAAGCAGTTGGCAAAGTCAAGGTGGTAGCGGGCAACGTTGTTACGGCAGATGGCACGCGCGACATCATCAACGCAGGCGCCGACATTGTCAAAGTCGGTGTCGGTCCTGGTGCGATGTGCACAACGCGAATGATGACCGGAGTCGGACGACCGCAATTCTCGGCTGTTCTTGAATGCTCACAGGTTGCCAAAGAATTGGGTAAGCAAGTTTGGGCGGACGGTGGTGTCAGATATCCACGAGATGTGGCACTTGGCTTGGCTGCAGGTGCGGCGAACGTGATGTTCGGATCGTTGTTGGCGGGTACTTATGAGTCAGCTGCCGATACTTTGCGCGACACAAACGGTCGGCTCTATAAAGAGAGTTTCGGTATGGCGTCTAATCGTGCCGTCCGCAATCGCACTCGAAGCGAGAGTGCGTTTGAGCGGGCACGTAAAGAATTGTTTGAAGAGGGCATTAGTTCGTCACGCATGTATCTCGACTCTCAACGCCCAAGTGTTGAAGACATAATTGATCAGATCATCGCTGGTGTCAGATCTTCGTGCACTTATGCTGGCGCAACTACGATCGCTGAATTTCAAGAACGTGCCGTTGTCGGTGTTCAAAGTGCGTCTGGTTACGACGAGGGTCGAGCGCAAGACACAAGTTGGTAGACATGGCTTTGCTACCTTGAAAGAAATGATTATCATCGCAATTGACGGACCAGCCGGCGCGGGAAAATCAACAATTGCAAAGGCCTTGGCAAAGAATCTTGGCTTGCGATATCTCGATACGGGTGCGATGTATCGAGCAGTAACTTTCGCCGCGTTAGAAACAGGAATCTTGCTTGAAGACGAAGCAGCGGTTGCAGTTTTGGCCAAGTCGTGCGAGATGTCGGTAACTGAAGACTCTGTGATAATCAACAAGATGGATGCGACGAAAGCAATTCGGGGTCCAGTTGTCACTAAGGCCGTGAGTTTGGTGGCTACGAATTCGGATGTTCGCAATGAGCTTCGTAGTCGGCAGCGCGATTGGGCTATTCAAAATTCGGGCGGTGTAATCGAAGGCCGAGATATTGGTTCGGTTGTTTTTCCAGATGCGACTCTCAAGGTGTATCTGACAGCATCACCAATCGTCAGAGCCAGGCGCCGAGTCGCCCAAGATGGTGGTGACGTTGATCAAATTGCTGCTGAAATTGCAGAACGGGATCAACGCGACTCAACTCGTGCGGACAGTCCGCTGACAAAAACTACAGATGCAGTGATTGTAGATACCAGCGATCAAACGATTGAAGCCGTTGTCTCACATCTTAAAAAACTTGTAAGACAAGCAAACCCAGAGTCGAATTAAACAATTATGACGAAAGTTGATACTTTTCTCGTTGGCCAAGGTTTTGGAAGCAAATTCTTTTATCGATTAATTCGTGGTCTGATCATATTGCTAAGTGTTGTGTATTTCAGAGTAAGAGTGTTCGGAAAAGAAAATGTACCGAAGACTGGAGCATTTATTCTTGCTCCAATTCATCGATCAAATATTGACACGCCGCTCGCCAGTTCTGTTGCGACACGCCGTATGCGGTTTATGGGTAAAGATTCACTATGGAAAATCAAACCAATTTCGGTTGTTCTCTCCGCTCTCGGGGGATTTCCCGTTAGTCGTGGCACTGCAGATCTCGAAGCGTTGAAACGGTGTTTGGCAGTCTTGGCTCTTGGCGAACCTCTTGTCATGTTTCCAGAAGGAACGAGGCAGTCAGGTCCAACTGTCCATCCACTTTTTGACGGTGCGGCTTACTTGGCGATAAAGGCAGGCGTGCCAATCGTGCCAGTTGGCTTTGGCGGAACTGAGGGCGTAATGCCTAAAGGTTCGAAGATGATTTACCCTCGAAAGTGCTCGGTGGTGATTGGCCAACCGATCTTTCCGCCGGTTGCACAAGATGGCCGACTGCCACGTTCGGCTACGACTGAACTTACTGCTGAGTTAAGAGTTGCGTTGCAAGTCGTATTTGATCTCGCGAAACAAAAAGTCGGTCAAACTATT
This sequence comes from Ilumatobacteraceae bacterium, assembly GCA_016462185.1. Taxonomy (GTDB): domain Bacteria; phylum Actinomycetota; class Acidimicrobiia; order Acidimicrobiales; family Ilumatobacteraceae; genus BACL27. The sequence goes on along the minus strand of JAEMTQ010000065.1, from coordinate 2,741 downwards.
TAAAGAAGGCTTTCAGTGCTAGTTGCAAAGATAAGAGATCTTTTACACCACACACTTCGCGAGCCGAATGCATTGACAGTTGAGGGACACCAACATCTACTGTGTCGATACCGAGTCGAGTTGCTGTGATCGGGCCGATTGTCGTACCGCACGGAAGATTATTGCGAGAAATGAACACCTGATGCGCAACCTTGGCGCGTTTACAAGCGGCGATAAATAGAGCTGCTGATTTTGAAGATGTGGCATAACGCTGGTTTGAATTAAGTTTCAGCGCTGGACCGTGGTTAATCAATGGTGCGTTCGCTAAGTCGTGTCTTTCTGGATAATTCGGGTGCACTGCGTGCGCATTATCAGCCGAGATGCAACTCGACTTTTTCAGAGTTTCAAGAAAGCCGACCCGAGAAATATCAAGACTCGCCGCAATCTGCTCGAGTGAGTGTTCAAGAAATGGGCCGGCTGCGCCTGTCGCACTTTCTGAGCCAACCTCTTCGTGGTCGAACAGCGCAACCACCTGTGTTGCATGCCCAGCTGAAGATTCAAGAAGTGCAGAAATTGCGGCCCAACACGAAGCCTGATTGTCTAAACGTCCACTTGCTAAGAGTGATGAGTCAACTCCAACTTGTGCGGCTTTGGCAGTGTCGTAGAGCTGAGCCTCAATATGAACAATTTCTATGGGTTTAATCTTGGTGGTCTTTGCAACCCAACCTGCGAATGATGGAGCAGCACGCTCGGTTGACCACGACGGCGTGAGATGAAGCTGTTTATCAAGAACTAAACCCTTCTCGGTAACTTCACGATCAAGGTGAATCGCCAACTGTGAGATGCGGGCGACTGGACTATGCGAATCAAATAGTTTTGTCTCTCCTGATCGAGTGACGACATGTCCGGCTATTCCAAGATCGCGGTCCAACCAGCTATTGAGAAGGGGACTACCGTAAATCTCAACACTCAAAGTATTAAAGCCAAATTTCTTATCATCTGGATTTTGCTTGATTCGCAGACAAGGCGAATCTGTGTGGGCACCAACGATTCGAAAACCGTTCTCTGCAGTTTTAGTGCCCGTGCGCCAGGCGACTATGGAGCCTGCATTCACAACAAAGCCTGACTTTGACTTATTTATAGATTTGTTCGTGAAGTCAACAAACTTCGCTTTCAGAAGTTGCCGTGAAATAAAATCAACAAGGTGGCGTGGTGTTGGCGACGAGTCAAGTTGCTCGCAGATACTGGCAATTTTTTGTCCGGTCATTCTGATAGTCCTTTCAGCGAAATATCTTGACCAAAGAATGAGCACGATGTCTCGACGATGTTGTTTGTCGAAGCAGCTTCAAACTTGGCCAGACAGACCGAAAGTGCATCACGTTGTGTAAACGAAAGATAAGTGATGGCGCCGAAGATCACGAGTAACAGCAATTTTGATACTAAAGATTTGACAAATTTGAGCACTAGTAAGAGCCCGATGATGCTTCCGGCCAAAGTGCCAAGTCCGATATTTTTCGCGGTTTCAGAATCGAGTGAGAACAAGTCCATTCATCTAGTGTGGCAGGACTATGACTAATCAACCAGTAAATCTTTCTTCTAGTGGTCCGCCAGAGACAATTTTGCCTGAGTTTGACAAGCGCGCCACCGAACTACTCGTGTTGGCGTTGAGTGCAGACGACGCAGCGAAGCGCGAAAAGGTGAGTTCAGTGGTCGCTGCGCACCCAACTTTTTTGGCAGGATGGGCAAGTATCGGGGATCTGAGTTCACCGGGCATTGACGCATACATGGCCTATCGAGTCGGATACCACCGCGGCCTCGACACGTTGCGCGCAAACTCTTGGCGAGGCTCTGGCTATGTGCGCTGGTCTCGCGATTCGAATCGCGGATTTCTTCGATGCCTAGCAGGGTTGGCGAAAAATGCTCGAGTCATTGGCGAGTTGAGTGAAGCCGTGCGCTGCGAGCAGTTTTTGATTCAGTTAGACCCCAGTGGAGATACAAATCATTTGTTGAAATGAGTGAAGTTTCGGTCGCAGTCTTCGCAGGAGGAAAGAGCCTTCGTTTTGGGTCGCCAAAAATTAATGCGAAGATCAAGGGTCGTGAGTTCGGCGAGATTATTTTCAATACTCTGAAAAGTTCGCAATTTGAGAAAGTTTTTCTTGTCGGTGGAGATCGTTCAGATGCTTTACGTTGGGGCGTCGATTATTTGAATGACGAATTTCCAGATAGTGGGCCGTTAGGCGCTCTTGTGACAGCCATGCGAATAACTCAATCTAAGAACCTATTGATTCTTCCGTGTGACGTTCCATTCATAGACGTTAAAACTCTGGAGACTCTCAAGTCGGTCAGCACAAACTTTGATGTGCGAGTTGCCGATACCGACTCACCACAATGGCTGTGCAGCACTTGGAGACTCGAACTAAAAGATTTCTTGGAGAATGAATTTGCAAAAGGTCAGCGTGCGATTCATCAAATATGTGCGATGCTAAAGACTGAATTCGTCAAAGTTTCAGACAGTTCATTGCGTAATATTAATTCGATCTCAGACCTAGACTGAGGCGTCAAATTAAACATCAGCGAAAGTTTTAGAATGGCAGTCGAAGAAATTTCAATCGCAGCTTTTGTAAGCATGCACAACTCATCCCTGAGAATGATCGACGTGCGCGAAGCCGATGAATACGAATCAGGACATATTCCTGGAGCAGTCAACATTCCTCTCAGTGAATTTGCGGCGCGAGTCTCAGAAGTTGGTGCTGACAAAGTCG
>JAEMTQ010000009.1 GCA_016462185.1 Ilumatobacteraceae bacterium | reverse complement strand
CGAAGAACCAGAGTCAGTTGCTGGCGAAGTCGCACTGTCTGTGCTCTTGCTTGCACTAGTGCCAGAGCCCGAAGTTTTGCTCGTGCCGGCACTGTCGGTTTTGTAGAACCCTCCACCTTTGAAAGTTATGCCGACAGGTGTAAACACTTTTTTGACTTTGCGTGGCTTGCCGTCAGACGGGTGTGGAGCCTCGGTTAGTGCGTCGTCGGTGAATGCCTGATAAATCTCAATGGTCTCTCCCGAGTCAATGAATTTGTAGACATAAGTCGGCATAGGGCTTTTGATTCTAGGATGCATGTGTGGCTGTGCGCACTGCTGTTATTCCTGCGGCCGGAATGGGCACTCGGTTTCTTCCTGCGACTCGGGCGACCCCGAAAGAATTGCTACCTATATATGACACGCCGGCCATTCAGTTTGTTATCGACGAGGCCGCCGCCGCGGGCTGTGATCGGGTCGTAATCGTCACAAGTCGTGCCAAACCATCGATCGAGAACTACGCGTCGGCAGCCAGCACCGACCAAGTCGCTGTCAGCGTGGTTTACCAAGAGTCGCCGCGCGGCCTCGGCCATGCCGTCAGTTGCGCCCGCCAGGCGGTTGGCGACGAGCCGTTTGTTGTGATGTTGCCTGACGAGATAATGGGCGACGCATCGTTGACCAAACAACTTGTTGCACTTTACGAAAAGTCAGGCAAGACAAGCATTGGATTAAAAAAGGTGCCGGTTGCCGAAGTCTCGAGTTATGGCAATGTCGAAGTTATAAAAAGTTCAGCCGCTGCATCGGGTGAAAGTTCGGTTGCGATCACTCGGGTGATAGAGAAACCAAAACCTGCCGACGCAGTTAGTGATCTGGTGATCATTGGTCGATATGTTTTGTCACCAAAAATCTTTGACAAACTCGAGCAGATAAAGCCGAGTGCTAACGGCGAGTTGCAACTCACCGATGGTCTGGCGATGCTCGCCGATGACGGCGAACTTCTGGGCATCGTTAGTGAGATAACTCGCTATGACACGGGTACGCCGATGGGTTTGTTGCGTGCAGTCATCGAGATTGCTCTCGAGCGCAAAGATATTGGGCCGCAATTGAACTCTTGGCTCAAAGAAAAATTCACCAAGTAGGTCGGGGGTAGAGGACATGGCTAAAAACTTCGGGGTTACTACTGACGCTGGCGATGTCGGTCTTGATGCGACGCGACTAAAAAGTATCGACAAGCATTTCAATCGCTATGTTGACGAAGGCCGCTTGGCTGGCTACGCGGTTGCGGTTTCGCGTCACGGCAAAGTTGCGCACTTTGGCATGTATGGCCACAAAGATTCTGAAACTGGCTCGCCGATTACTGACGACACGATGTATCGCATCTATTCGATGACCAAACCAGTTACATCGGTTGCGTTGATGATGTTGGTCGAGCAAGGGCTGCTGCAACTCACCGACCCAGTCAGCAAATTTATTCCGTCATTTGGTGAGACTCGGGTTTGGGACACGGGCACGATTTTAAAACCAATGACCAACGCCCTTACTGAGCCGATTCGTGTATGGCACTTGCTCACGCACACAGCAGGCATGACATATGGCTTCTTGTATTCAGATGTCGTAGACGACATGTATCGGCGAGCCGGCTTTGATGCGGGTGTTGGGTATAAAGATTCGCTCGAAGTTGTCTGCGATAAATATGCAGCGCTGCCTCTTTTGTTTCAGCCCGGTTCAAGTTGGAACTACAGCGTCGCTACCGACATTGTTGGGCGAGTTGTTGAAGTTGTCAGCAAAATGCCTCTCGACGAGTTCTTCGAGAAAAATATTTTCTCACCGTTGGGCATGACCGACACGGCGTTTTGGGCACCCAAAGAAAAACATGATCGCCTCGCCACGCTTTATCGCCATGACGAAGCCACTCGTAGAAAAGCAAAGTTGAGCAATTTCGGTGACAGTGCGCTTGAAAAGCCAAAGTTTTTGTCTGGCGGCGGTGGCTTGATCTCGACTGCGAGCGACTATTTCAAATTTATTCGCATGCTCGAAGGTCGTGGCAAGTCGGGAGATGTTCGTATCTTGTCGTCGCGCACAATCGACTTGATGACCCAAAATCATTTGCCCAACAACTCTGACATCTCAACTTTTGGTCGACCGCTTGGCGAAGAAGTTTTTTACGACGGCGTTGGTTTTGGCCTTGGCTTTTCTGTTGTCGCAGATCAAACCAAGACGCGCACGGCATGCCCTAACGGAACTTTCGGTTGGGGCGGCATGGCCAGCACGGCGTTTTGGGTTGACCCAGTAAACGAGATCAGCGCAATGTTTTTCACTCAGTTGATTCCGTCGAGCACATATCCGATTCGCCAGTATCTGCGTTCGCTGGTTTACGCGGCCCTGACTGATTAACTAGATTTCTCGTCTTAGTCAAGGCGACGAAAATTAATCGGCTCGTCGCGCACGAAACCAAACTCGTCGACAGTTGCTTCAACTTCAGAGTTTGAATAACTGCTTGTAAATCGCCAGATATTTTGAGAAACTTTCGTATATTGGTGCGTTTGTTTGGTGATACCGAGTGTTTCAATGTCGATCACAGCAACGCTCAATGTTGCGCTATGGCCTACGACTAGTGGCAAACGACGAATCGGAATGCAATTTGTAAATGGCGTATTGACAAAGTCAATGTCGGTGCAGCCATCTAATTCGGTGCGATGCGCACCGTTCATCTCGCCCCAGCGACCGTGGGTGTCGGTGCCAAGCCAAAGGTCAGGGTCTTCAAGATCGCGAAACACCAGGCACTGTTGAATTGTCCAGCCAGCTGAAATACGCAACACAAACTGAGCGTTGTCGACACCGAGTGTGCCTTCGGCTGTCCAACCCTCGTTCTCCCAGCGCAACTTCACTTGGCTCGTCGCACTATTGATCTCCGGGGCAACGTACTGCCAAGCCAGCGTGTGGCCTGAGGCTGAAAGCGATTGATAGCCGTTCATAACTATGAGCCTGCCACCATATCTGTGGCGATACCGTCAGCCATGTGATTTCTCTAGTTGAAGCGCAAGAAATCGTCATTGGTGGATGCGAGCCTGTCGCGCCCGTAATTGTTGATTGTCAGCAGATGTCGGGTCGTGTTGTTGCTCAAGATGTCGTCGCGACTGAGTTCATTCCGCCTTTTGACAACACTGCCGTAGATGGATTTGCAGTTCGTGCACAAGATGTGACGAATGCTGGTATCGAACTCGAAGTCTTAGGTGTGATCGGCGCCGGCCATGTGGCGAGTTACGAGATTGGTGCAGGTCAAGCAGCGCGAATCATGACAGGCGCGCCGATGCCCCAAGGCGCCGATGCGGTTGTAATGATCGAAGACGCAACAGTTCTCAGCGCGAATCGCGTGCAAATAAACAAACCTGCGCGAGTCGGCGAAGCAATTCGCAAGATTGGTGAAGATGTTCGTGCCGGCGATGTTGTTTTTAAAACTGGCGCGTTAATCAACGCAGCTGGCATTGGCGTTCTTGCGGGCATTAATGCGCGCAAAGTTATGTCGTATCCGAAATTGCGTGTGGCGATGCTGTCAACTGGCGACGAACTCGTCATTGATGGCTCAGAACTAAAACCCGGCCAAATTCGCGAGAGCAACCTAACGATGTTGTCAGCGATGATCGCGGCGACTGGTTGCGAAGTGATCAATCTGGGCATCATTGAAGACGACGAACAGAAACTAGAAGCAACATTGCGCGATGTTGCACAGCGATGCGATGCAATAGTCACAAGTGGCGGCGTTGGGCAAGGCGACTTTGATGTCGTGAAGATTGTGTTGTCGCGCATCGCCGAAATGCAATGGATGCAAATGGCGATTAAACCAGCCAAACCTTTCGCCTTTGGCAAACTTGCGACAAGTGACGCCAGAGTCATACCAATATTTGGGTTGCCAGGTAACCCAGTTTCGTCGATGATCAGTTTCGAGTTGTTGGCACGACCTGCGTTGCGCAAAATGATGGGGCACACCAAAAACTTGATGCGACCAACTGTGCGCGCGATTGTTGATGCGCCAATGAAGCGCAAACAAGACGGCAAGATTCACTTCATGCGTGTGTTTGGCGAATTCGGCGACGATGGAAGATTGCATGTTCGTGACACTGGCCCGCAGGGCAGTCACCAACTTGCGTCGACTGCGCTCGCAAATGGCTTGGCTTTAGTGCCAGATGGTCAGGGTTTGGCTATCGGCGCCGAAGTCGAAGTGATGATGCTTGCGTAATATGCTCAATCTATGGAGATGCGATCATGCAACTAATTGATCCGTTTGGCAGAACTGTGCGCGACTTGCGCATTTCAATCACTGATCGGTGCAACTTTCGCTGCACATATTGCATGCCCGAAGAAGGCATGGTGTGGCTTGACCGCAAAGAAGTTTTGAGTTTTGAAGAAATCAATCGGCTTGCCACGATTTGTGTTGAGCGCTTTGATGTCGACAGCATTCGTCTGACTGGCGGCGAGCCAACGGTTCGCGCTCACTTGCCGGTTCTTGTTGAGAAACTTTCACAATTGACGGTGCCTAGTAGCGCCAATTCGCCTCTAGCCGGCAAAAGAATCGACCTCGCTATGACAACAAATGGAGCGACTTTGCGTTTGATTGCCGACGAGTTGAAGGCGGCAGGTTTGTCGAGAATTAATATCAGCCTCGACACCTTGCAAAGTGAGAAGTTTTTCAAAATCACTCGTCGCGATCACCTGGCAAACGTTCTAGACGGCATCGACGCAGCGATCAGTGCCGGTTTTGCGCCAGTCAAGATCAACGCAGTGATTCAGCGCGGCGTAAATGACGATGAGATTTTGGCATTGGCGACATTTGGTCGTGAAAAACAAATTGAAGTTCGTTTCATCGAGTTCATGCCACTTGATGCACAAGGTCAGTGGCAACGCAACGATGTCGTTGGTCAAGATGAAATCGTGGCAACAATCAACAACGTTTACCCACTCGAACAAGTTGCGGCGCGTGGCGCAGCACCGGCAGATCGATGGCGCTATCTCGACGGGTCTGGCACAGTTGGCGTGATTCCGTCAGTGACAAAACCATTTTGTGGCGACTGCGATCGTGTGCGATTGACAGCTGAGGGCCAATTCAGAACTTGTTTGTTTTCAACTACCGAATTTGATCTGCGGGCAATGTTGCGGGGCAATGCAACCGACGACGAACTCGCCGCCGAAATCAAGCGGGCAGTCGGCACGAAGTGGGCGGGTCATGCAATCGGCAACGTAACTTTTGTTCGACCGAAACGGTCGATGAGTCAGATTGGTGGCTAAATATGATCGCGATTTGTCGTGTCTGAACTAAATTTTTCACACCTTGACCCGATGGGTCGAGCGCGCATGGTCGATGTAACGCCAAAAGAACCGACACATCGTCGTGCTGTTGCACGATGCAAAGTATTCATGACGCCAGAAACAACAGCGGCAATCGCTAATCGTGAAGTAAAAAAAGGCGATGTGCTTGCAGTCGCGAGAGTCGCCGGCATTCAGGCTTCAAAACGCACGGCCGAGATGATTCCGCTTTGTCATCCACTTTTGGTGGGAGCCGTTTATATCAACTTTGAGATCGGCGATGACCACATCGCGGTAGAAGCCCAAGTTGACACGATCGACCGCACAGGCGTCGAAATGGAAGCGCTCCACGCTTGTTCGGTGGCGGCCTTGACGATCTATGACATGTGCAAGAGCGCCGACCGAGCCATGGTGATTGGCGATCTCACCTTGTGGGAGAAGTCGGGCGGCCGCCAAGGCACCTACCGTCGCGAGGTTTAGCCTAAAACCTCTATTTTTAGGGGTCTGAGCGACTTGGGTAGCGATCTTGTCATCTCGTAATACACTTATGTAACCCCATGAGCAAACTAATTCTTTTGATCGTTGGCGCCGCATGGCTGGCAGTTCTCTTGCCGCCACTAGTTCGAGCCCGCATTAACAATTCGCCAACAATGTCGGTGAACCACTTTCGTCGCCATTTGTCGACTTTGCAAAACACGAACTTGCGCAACCCACAGGCCCAATTGCGTGGCATGTCACGCGAGCTTGCTCCGAACCAAATGCGCACTCGCCAAGCCAGTCAGTTTTCGCACTTAACCGGCCCGATTTTGCGACCGCAGGGCACCCGTTCGCACCAACCAAATTCGGGCGAGTTTTTTGCCCGCGAACTTGTCCGTCAACGCCGTCAACACACGGTTGTTGGCTTGGCAACCGCCGCTGTCGTCTCACTGTTCTTGGCTTTCACGACCGGTTCGATCGTCTTGGTTTACGCCTTCACCATCAGTTTGATCGCCCTGCTGGGCTATTGCTACTGGCTGGTGCAGCTTCGTGTGCAACGCGATAGTTCGCGTTATGCAAGCCAGTTTCGCCGCCGCGCCGCCTAAGCCGCGACTCGCTTTTCGCCGTCAAGTTGCCTAGTTTGCGACCTATCTCGGGTTAGGCACAGCCAGCCTGCGAATGGCACAATATCTGAGTGCCAAAATGGCCGACTCGGGGGATTCACAAATGGCAATGACGTGGACTGAAGCGAATTTGGCAGTTACTGCCCCAGGGCAGATCTTTGAATTGATTGACGCCGAAGTGATGGGGGTCAAGACACAGATTTTCAAAAACGCCCCCGCGCATTTGGGTCAGGTTTTTGCCGGCGCTCGCGGTCACGGTGAAAAGACGTTTCTCGTGTACGAAGGCGAGTCATATTCATTTACTCAAGCAATGGATCAGATTGATGCGCTGTCGAATTTGCTCGTGAACACGTATGGCGTCAAAAAAGGCGACAGAGTGGCTGTTGCGATGCGCAACTATCCCGAGTGGGTTATGTCGTTTGCGGCGATTATTTCGGTCGGTGCCGTTTCGGTGTCGATGAACTCGTGGTGGGTCGAAGATGAAATGGATTTCGCGTTGCAAGACTCAGGCGCAAAAGTTTTGATCTGCGACCAACAACGCTTCGATGTCGCAGCCGAGAGTTGCAAGAAGTTCGGTGTAAAAGTTTTGGTTGCCCGTGCAGAAAAGTCGCTACCTGCGGGTGTCGATAAGTGGCAAGATGCTTTAGCGCCACACTTGGCAGCTGGTTTGAAGTGTCCCGTTGTTGAGATTTCTTCAGATGACGATGCAACAATTCTCTACACATCAGGCACGACTGGTCGCCCGAAAGGTGCAGTGTCGACTCACCGAGCGATCATCTCTGCTTTGATGGGCTTTTCTTCGCGCAATTCAGTGCTGACGATGTCGGGAACAAAACTAAAAGAAGTCACGGGCCCAGAAGTGCCAACTTCTTTTATTTTGATCGTGCCGCTGTTTCACGTCACTGGTTGCGTGCCAGTGATGATGAGTTGTTTTATCGCTGGTTTGAAACTTGCGATCATGTACAAGTGGGATGCAGAAAAAGCACTCGAGATGATCGAGCGCGAAAAAATCACGAACTTTGTTGGTGTGCCCACTCAAAGTTGGGATCTTGTCAATTCTCCGGCTTTCGATAAATACGACACCACGAGTTTGCGCGCCGTGGGCGGCGGCGGCGCACCTTCGCCAACTTCGCTTGTCGGCAAAGTCAACGACAAAGTCAAAAACGGCAGTCCACAACTTGGTTACGGCATGACAGAGACGAATGCATTTGGTCCTGGCATCACGGGTTCTGACTATTTGGCACATCCGACGAGCACGGGACGCGCGGTGTTGCCGATGCGCGTCGAGGTTCGCGACGATAATTTGAAGTCACTGCCAACTGGCGAAGCTGGCGAGATTTGGTTCTTTGGTCCGATGTTGATTCGTGGGTATTGGAACCGACCAGAAGCAACCGCAGAGACAATTGTCGACGGTTGGTTGCGTTCGGGTGACATCGGCCGGCTTGATGCCGAAGGCTTTGTCTATGTCGAGGACCGTGTCAAAGACATGATTCTTCGCGCCGGTGAAAACATTTACGGCGCCGAAGTTGAGAGTGCGATCTACGATCACCCAGCCGTGCACGAAGCCGCTGTTTTCGGTGTGCCACACGAACGACTTGGTGAAGAGGTGGGTGTTGCGATTTTGCCAAAAGATGGCATGGCTCTTGATCCACAAGACCTATGGAAGTTTCTTGACGGCAAAATTGCCAATTTCAAGATTCCTGCTCACGTCGTGGTGATGACCGAGCCGTTGCCGCGCAATGCCGCTGGCAAGTTCTTGAAGCGCGAGTTGCAACAACGCCTCGCTAAAGGCGAACTCAAAGCCGCCCAGCGCGCAAAATAATCAATCGTGCCACCAACAAATCTCACGGGTGCGGCTGGCGTCAGCCTTGATTCGCTGACGATCGGTAACGCGCTGGTCGATGTTTTGGCTACGGTCGATGAAGGGTTTTTGGTTCGCGAAAAAATCGTCAAGGGTTCGATGAATTTGGTCGAAATGTCTCGATCTAAACATTTACATTCGTTGGTTAATTCACGAACCGAAATGAGTGGCGGAAGCGCAGCCAATACTGCTTATGGGCTAGCCAGCCTCGGCGGCAAAGCAGGTTTCATTGGCAAAATTGCTGCTGACCGACTTGGCGAGTCTTTTGCCAAGGATCTGGCAAATGTTGGTGTGAAGTTTTTTCCGGGGGTCACTTGCCAAACCGAAGACACTGGTCGTTGCTTGATCGTCGTGACACCCGACGGCAACCGCACGATGAACACATTTCTTGGTGCGGCGTCGTTGCTTGACGCTGCAGATATTTCGCGTGAAGCAGTACAAAGTGCCGCAGTCGTGATGCTTGAAGGTTATTTGTTTGACCGCGATGCCGCCAAAGAGGCGTTTCGTGTCGCCGCAGAGTATGCGCACGCTGCTGGTCGCAAAGTTGCGCTCACACTCTCAGATTCATTTTGTGTTGACCGTCATCGTGTTGACTTTTTATCATTGGTGAAAAACGATATTGACATTTTGTTTTCAAACGAAGATGAGATTAAATCCCTTTATCAAGTTGATTCAATTAATGAAGCGCTTCACCAGTTACGAAGCGACTGCGAGTTTGCGGCCGTCACCCGCAACGAGCACGGTTCGGTCGTAATTGATGGTGAAGAGGTTGTAATCATCGATGCAGAACCAGTCGACAGCGTGGTTGACGCAACTGGTGCGGGCGACATGTATGCCGCAGGTTTTCTATATGGTTTCGTGCGTGGCAAGACGATTGAGCAGTGCGGCAAAATTGGTTCGATCGTGGCTTCAGAAGTTATTACCCATATGGGGCCGCGACCGCTTGTGTCGCTCACGTCTGTCGTGCCGAAAGACTTGTTGAGTTTTTAGATTTCTTCGGCTGGAAGAAAAGCCAGTTTTAGATCGCCGAGTTTGACGAGCGTTGTCGCAATCCAACTGCCAAGACTGCTGAAGTTTTCATCTAGCAACTTGCTCGTGCCATCTTGCAGAGTTTCTTCGACGAGTTCGTAACTACCCTCATAAGTAATTTCGATCGCATAATTTGTTTTATCAGGTGTCAGGGTTGGACTATTTATTTCAACGGTGATGCCTTCGCGATCAAGTTTGCCGCGCCCAATTTGAGGGCTCTTGATCGGCGCAATGCCCTCAACCAAACTTGCATCAGGTTGGCTCGAGAGTCGCTGCACACGAAAAACAATTTCCATTTCAATCTCGGGAGATTCGTGAAAAACTTCGTCGGTATACCACGCGCGATAAATTGCTTGACTCCAACTTGGCCAAGTCAAAGTGATGTGGGCGATTACACGTGGTGGTCGGCCCTCGCCAGGCAAACCGTAGCTCGTCTCCCAGACCAGGTCGCCGAGCAAAACATCTGACTGAAAGTGCTCATCGAATGCTTGGCGCTCAAGAAAGGCGTTAGAAAAGGCGTCGCGAAGGGCGCTTATGGCATCGCTAAAGACATGGTCCAACATGCAATTCCTACGCTAACAATGTGCCAAACTAAATGCTCATGGGTCTTGTGCAGGTTGACCGTAAGGACGGCGTAGCCACCTTGACGCTGAATAACCCAACTGAGCGCAACACAATGACGGCCGAGATGGTGGCTGACATCACTGAAGCGATGAACGACATCGAGGCGGATCAAAAAGTTGGCGCAATCGTCGTGACCGGTGCCGCTCCGGCTTTTTGCGCCGGCGCCAACCTCGGTAATCTCGCCGAAGCCGACGGCGCATCATTGACGAAAATTTATGAAGGTTTCTTGCGAATTGCGCGCACACCCTTGCCAACGATCGCCGCAGTTAATGGCGCAGCCGTAGGTGCTGGCATGAATTTGGCGTTGTGTTGCGACGTGCGAATTGCTGCCCAACGTGCAAAGTTTGACACTCGGTTTTTGCAAATCGGATTGCACCCAGGTGGTGGTCACACGTGGATGTTTCGCAATATCGCGGGGCCGCAGGCAACGATGGCGGCAGTTATATTTGGCGAGATTTTAGATGGCGCCGAAGCTGAGCGGGTCGGCTTGGTTTACAAGTGTGTTGCTGATGACCAGTTGCTTACGGTTGCCCATGCGATGGCGGCGCGCGCTGCAAGCGCACCACGTGAACTGGCGATAATCACAAAGCGAACGATCCAAGAAATGGCAAACGTCGCAACACATGAACAAGCAGTAGCAAAAGAACTCGAGCCACAAGTTTGGACAACACGACAACCGTGGTTTGCTGAACGACTCGCTGCACTTCAATCGCGGATAAAAAAGTCATAATGCGACTTGCATTGGTGATCGCCGATGCAAATAAAAAGAATGCTGTTATCGGCGCACACTTACTGCGGTCAGCGTTGAGCACAAAAGATGCGCAAACTCATGATGTGCTCTCGGGTGTCGAAGTCTTTGTCGCCAGTAAGCCAATACTTCCAGTGCGTGCTCGCCATGTTGCGGCAGCTGGGTGGGTTAGTGCAAGAAAATTCAAACCGATCGAATTAATAGTGCCTGTTGTGATTGATGCCTGGGGTTGGGGTCAAGTTGTTGTTCCAAAGAAGTGCGAGAGTCCGATTCCGCCGCTGTGCTTGCCGTGTGCAGTTTCGCAAATGTCAAGAATGAGTCGGTCAACGAGCTCGGTGGCTGAAATTATTGAACTTTTACGCCAGGCTGCCGAGATATGTCAGCGAGAATGTGCTGACTCTGAGGACCAAGGCGCCAAGCGAGTCTGTCATGACGCGATTCAAGTTGCTGACGTCTGCACTCAATTTGTGTTGCAAATCAGCAGTAAATGAGCGAAAAACTATTTTCGGCTAGTCAACCACTCTTGTGTTAACGCCTCGCGTCGCTGCAACCACTCTTCTGCGGTGATCGCGTAACGCAGGTGATCTTCCCAGACTCCGTTAATTTCTAAGAACTTTTCAGCAAGCCCTTCGAGGCGCAACCCCAATTTTTCGGCGATTCGCTTACTGTTTGCGTTGCGCGGAATTATGCAAATTTCAAGTCGATGCAGATTCAAATCGTCGAATGCAAACTTGGTAATTGCGGCGACTCCCTCGGCGACGTAGCCGTTTCCTGCATGCTTTCGGTCGATCCAGTAGCCAATTGTGCCAGTCTGCATTGCCCCACGCACAACGTTGTTGATGTTTACCTCACCGATAAATAGGTTGTTGAAAAACAGTCCGAGTGTGTACGCCGAACCATTTTGGCGCTCGCGATCACGAGCCACGCATCGCCTTTCAAATGCATCACGGTCAGTGGCCGGGTCAGCAAGAAACTCTGAGCGGCGTGGCTCCCAAACCGTCAGCCATTCAACATTTCGCAATCGAACTTCGCTCCAGGCTTCAAAGTCGTGTGCGACCAGCGGGCGCAACATGATGCGTCCGCCATAAAGTCGCGGGGGAGCAACGGGTGAGCCAGCAGGATGCAAAAATCTCTTCGGTGAAGAATTTGAGAGATGGCTCAAGATGTTTTCTTTCGCAATTCAGAGATTAAACCGTCAAGCAAATTGTATTGGCTCACGACAAGCTCAGAAATCTGCAGTCTGCGCATTACGGCGACCAGCACGCAGCAGCCCCCGACGATGATGTCGGCGCGGTCGCTAGGCAGACCAGGGTTGAAAACGCGGTCTTTAAGCGGCTCTGTTGCCAATGTTCGAAAAACATCTTCAACGGCCTCGCGCGTCAATCGCAGTTCGTGAAGCGAATTTGCATCAAAAACTTTTTGCCCGACTTCAACAGCCGCGACAGTCACGATTGTGCCTGCGACACCGACAATGCGATCAACTTGCGAGACTTGCGGATAATTGTGCGCCACATCGTCAACAGCATCTGAAACCAGTGAAATCGCATTTGTTAGTTCTTCGGGTCGAGGCGGATCACGATGCAACTCAGACTCGGTGATGTTCACTGCGCCGAATGGCAAACTCACGGCAAAATCTAAAGTTTCTGAGCCAACCATTAGTTCGGTTGATGCACCACCGATATCAACGACAAGCGTGGGTCTCTTGTCGTTGAAAGAACTCGTAGCGCCGACGAAAGATAAAGCGCCTTCAATTTCTCCAGAGATCAACTCTGGCTCAGCACCTGAAATCTTTTTGACCGCGGTAAAAAACTCGGCGGTGTTTTTTGCAACTCGGCAAGCGGCAGTGGCTACAGTGCGACGGCGCAAAACGTTGTGGCGTTTGATCAGCGATTCGTATTCATTTAGGCATTCGAGAGTCCGACGAATTGACTCTGCGCTAAGCACTCCGGTTGACGTTAGATTTGCGCCGAGTCGTGTTGAGCGCACGATTCGCTCGAGTGTTTTGCCTGCTTGATCAACAATCAATAAATTTGTCGAGTTGCTACCAATATCGATTGCGGCGAATACTTCATTCATCAGTAACGCACACTAGTTAGGGCTCTTAACCTTGCTGAAGTCGTCTGTCGACCCACTGGCCAACAACATCAGTTTTGTCGACAAGCCAATTTGCATAGTGAGCGTGCAGACACTTGACACCTACTCGGGTGCCGGCGACACCACCGTGTGGTCGGGGCCCTGTGTGATCTTTTGGAATTGCGCTGTCGCGTTCTGCTGCATATCGCTCGTGGGTTAGTCGCAACTCTTCGGCGTCAACTTCGCTTTCGGCAAGATCAATAAAGCCGGCTGACTCCAAGCGACTTACAGCCATGTGTTCTTTCGGGCCAACTAACCAATATCGCGTCGGCATCGGGGTGCCATCAAATAAAAGCGGCTCATTTTTTACGACTATTGGACTACCGCTTGCATCGCGCAAAACAACTTCAAAATCACCTTGAGGTTGGCGACCGAGAAGTTCGGTCACACGGGCTATATCCAGATCTGATGCCTTGGTCATTGGCGCAGCAGCCTTGTCAATGTGTCAATGTCATTAGTCGTATCGAGATCTAGCGCCGAGCCCTCACAGACGATTTCTTCGAGTAAGTCTTGGTGTGATTTAAACAAACTTCGCGCGCCTTCATCGCCAGTTGTGGGTAGCAGCGGCCAGAGTTCGGCATGCACACGCACAGGGTTGCCTCGCACACCGTTATATGTGGCAACAGCGAGAGGCGCCGTTGCGCTTGCTACACGTTGCCAACTTGAGGGGGTAATTGCAGGTTGATCAGCGAGGCCGATAACCACGGTGCTCGCACCAAGACTTTGGGCTATTTGAAGACCGCACTGCAAACTACTTGCCATGCCCGTCTGCCAATTTGAGTTGTTTACTATTTGAAAATTATCCGAAGAAATCATTGTCTCAGAAATCTGCGATGACAAGTCAACTGCGCCCGTGACAACAATATTGTGGCGAAAGTTTGCTTGCATCAAATTTTTGAGGGCCCAAGCGAAAACAGTTTGCCCCGAGATCTCTGTGAGCAACTTATGATTCGTGCCAGAAAATCTTGAGCCGCTTCCGGCAGATAACAAAATTGCAGTCGATGCGACGTCGTTTTTCACGACGCCCGCAATCTCGAGTTACTTTTTGGTGCTTCGACCACTACCTAATAAAGTACCTGGGGTTATCTTGAGCACGACGCATAAGCGTGTAATCGTGTCTAGCGTTGGAGAAAAGTGGCCGTTCTCAATGCGATTGATTGTTTTGCGGTCAATTCCGGCTCGTTGCGCAAGTTCGTCTTGACTTAATTCAGCATTAATTCTTTGTTTACGAAGTTCGCTCGCGACAATTTTTTGTTGTGATGAACTTTTTGCAGCAAGTGTCTTGAGCGAGATCGGCATGCCTTCATACTAAAGATGCGGAAAGTTTTATTTCAAATAATGTCTGAGAATTTTTCTCCATGAAACAAACAGGTTTACAAGTGCATTAGTGACGAAAGTTACATCGGGGAGTGGGTAACCCTTAAAGGCATCAAGTCGCATTGTGAATACCCTGTTACACGGCTTGTTTAAGGTGATGACAAGCAATAAGTAAGGCGCGAACTGGGTTCTCCGGGCGGAGGGTCGTTTAACAGTCGAAAGCCTGCCAGCTGGCGGGTCCGAAAGGACAAATAAACATGACAGCACGAGTTTCGTATTACCCAAAATCAATTAAGACGCTTGGCGTCTCGCTTTTACTGGGCCTATTGCTGGCCACTGGGCTGGCCCCACTGCCAGGTCGTCTCGGCGTCGGGGTTGCCTCGGCCAAGCCGATGCCAGCAATCGAGTCAGCCTGGGTGGCGATGCAGGCTCAACTCGCGCTCGATGCGCTTGAAGCCGCCGAAAATGTCAGTGCTATCGAGCAAAGAGACGTTGCTTCGCGTTGGGTGAATTCGATCGCAAAGATTGTTGCTGAACACCTCGAAATCAGTAGCAAAGAGTTGGTTCAGTCTTGGCAACAATCTGGCATCAATCGACAAAAGGTTTTGTTTTCGGCACTAACACAACTGGGTGTGCCCTATAAAACGAACGCAGACCAACCAGGTCGAGCGCTCGATTGCTCGGCGCTAACAAAGTTCGCATGGCTGAGTGCGGGTGTTTTTATACCGCGAGGCTCGTCGCAACAACATGCGTTTGGTGAGCGTGTAAAAATAAGCGCAGTGAGACTGGGTGACTTGGCTTGGTATCCGGGTCACATTTCAATGTCGCTAGGTCTCGAAAATATTGTGATTCAAGCTCCGACTAATGGTCGCAGTGTTGAGGTGCACAAGATTGATGAAAGCCGCGCCGACTGGGTGCAGTGGGTTGACCCAACGCAATAAATTATTTATGAATCGGGCCGTCGCTATTTGATAGTGACGGAACAATTCGACCAACTCTTTTGCCGATGATCTCGGCACAAATCGAAATCGCCGTCTCTTCTGGGGTGCGTGAACCAATATCAATACCGATCGGTGACATCAATCTGTCTAGATCTTCAGGCTTTGAGATGCCAACCTCGGCAAGTCGCTCGAGTCGTTTGGCGTGTGTCTTGCGGCTGCCCATAACTCCGATATAGCCAACTTTGGTTGCGAGGGCTCCTTGAATTGCGGGTACATCGAATTTTGGATCATGAGTCAGAATGCAAATTGCGTCTCGTGCACCGAGATTGTCGCCGAGCTTGGCGAGAACGGGTGTTGGCCATGTAACTAGAACTTCATCAGCCATCGGAAATCTTCGCTTTGTCGCAAAAACTTCACGTGCATCACAGACCACGACGTAGTAGCCGAGAACTTTTGCAACCCGAGCGAGTGCAGCAGTGAAATCAACTGCTCCAAAAATAATCATCTGTGGTGGTGGTGAGTATGACTCGACAAAGATTCGAACGATCGGTGTGTCAGTCAGGTCTTCTGGCGTAACTTGCCCGGTTGGGCCGTAGTTGCGAACGCTGGTGCGACCTGCTTCAAGTTCACCTAGCGCGTCACGCACGGCGACGCGATCAAGTTCTGGGTCGCCGAGTGTGCCGAGCGTGTCAAGTTTGCTGTCATTTGGCGAAGCCAACAGTGTTGCGCCGAGATTCGGCCCGTCAATCACTGTCAGCAGAACAACAGGTTTATTGTTGCGAATTCTTTCGGCGAGAGCAGAGTAAATCATTGAACTTAATTACCAAGTGAGAGGCGCAATGAATAGATGTACAACGCCTCCACAAGTCAAGCCGACTGCGTATGCCTCGTCGTCTGAGTAGCCAAACTTCACGAGCCGACCAGGGCTGTTGGTTGAAAGTATTTCTAGGGCTTCAGCCACGACTGCACCTTCGACACAACCACCCGAGACCGACCCACAAACTTCACCATCTTGATTGACTGCCATTGCTGCACCTGGATCGCGCGGCCCGGAGCCTTCGATGTCTACAACGCGGGCAATGGCGATTCGTTTGTTCTGTGTGCGCCAACGGTCAATGTCGCCCAAAATTTCACGCATGTGTAACTGTCTTTCGTCTTTCGTTTGAGTCTTTTGAAATCACTTCGGTTAATTCGCGAAGTGCCTCAAGCGAGTGTCCTTCAACGAACTCATCAATGTATGGCATTGCGGCCGCCATACCGCGGGCCAGCGGTGCATAGCCAGGGCTCACCTTGAGCGGGTTAACCCAAATCACACGGTATGCAACACGGCTGAGGCGCGACATCTGGTCGGCCAAAACTTTCGGATCACCACGGTCCCAGCCGTCAGAGAGAATTACGAAAATTGAGCCACGTGCCATTCCGCCCACGCCCCAATTGTCATTGAAACTTTGTAGGCACTCACCAAGACGAGTGCCGCCGCTCCAGTCAGAAACTTGGGCAGAAGTTTGGGCGAGCGCTTTGTCGGGGTCACGGCTTGTTAATTCTTTTGTGATGCGAGTTAGCCGTGTGCCGAAGGTGAATGCTTCAACTCTTTGTCGACCGACAACGGCAGCGTGCATGAAGCGCAAAAGTGCTCGGGCGTATGGCTCCATTGAGCCAGAAATGTCGAGCAAGACCACCAGACGTCGCAACTTTGTGCTCGGCTCGCGCCAGTAACGCTCAATTGGCTCGCCATCGTGTTGCAGGGTTGCGCGCATTGTGCGGCGAATGTCGTGTCTTGCGCCATGACGATTTGTTTTCATCAATCGCAGAGACTTTTTGGGTGGGCCCGCCAATCGCAGACTGGCCATAAATTGTTCTGCTTCGCGCAATTCAAGTTGGTTGTAAGCGGCAAAATCTTTTTCACGCAAAGTTTCGATTTTTGAAAACCGTAAAGCGATTGTGTTTTCATCTTCTATTGGTTCGGCCGATGAATCATCGGTGTTGGCGTCTTCGTCGTCAACCAGCAAAGTAATTGACTCGTGTTGCTCTTCAAAAGTGGCTGTTTCGACAGCGATTTGTTGTTCCCAAAATACCTTGAATGCACGGTCGAAGATCTGCACATCTTCGTGTCGGCGAATCAACGTCGCGTGTGCCGACCAATATACGTTTTCTCGATTCTCTAGCCCGAGTTGCGTGAGCGCGCCAACAAAAACGATTACCGAGTCGAGAGGAACGTCTAGTCCGGCGCCGCGCAAAATGCGCGCAAACGCCACCGCCATTTTGTTGGCAGGCGACGAGTTGGTTGTCATCAGTTGCTGTACAAGCCCCGCTCAAAGGCCTGTTTAACCAAAGTTGCGACACCGTTTTCGCGCACACGTTCGTGGTCTTCGCGATACTTGAGCACGGTGCCGAGGGTTGCTTGCACTACAGACTCGTCAAGTTCGCGAACGCCGAGTCGTCCCAAAGCCGTCGCCCAGTCAATTGTCTCTGCAACACCAGGTGGTTTGTAGAGCTGCATCTTGCGAAGTGACTCAACGGCGCCGGCAACTTGTCGGGCGAGTGTTGCATCGACTTGCGGCACGCGTCGCGTAACAATTTCGACTTCACGATCAAAGTCGGGGTGTTCAACCCAGTGATACAAGCATCGACGTTTTAGAGCATCGTGCACATCTCGGGTGCGATTTGAAGTCAACACAACTAGTGGTGGGGTTGTTGCTTTGTATGTGCCAAGTTCTGGAATCGTGATTTGAAAGTCTGACAAAACTTCTAACAAATATGCTTCAAACTCGTCGTCAGCACGATCGATTTCGTCGATCAGCAGAACCGGCGAAGCACCTGCATGTTGGTCAATCGCACGAAGCAGCGCTCGGCGAATCAAAAACTTTTCGCTATATAACTGACCCTCAAGTTTGTCGGCACCGAGTTGTGTCGCTTCGCCCGTGGCTTCAACGGTGCGCAGATGCAATAGTTGCCGTGAATAGTCCCAGTCGTACATTGCTTGAGCGGCGTCGATGCCTTCGTAACATTGCAGACGAATGAGTTCGCTTTGTCGAATTGTTGCGAGTGCTTTGGCAAGTTCGGTTTTACCCACGCCTGCTTCGCCTTCAAGTAATAGCGGTCGATTCAGTGAGATTGCGAGAAATACCGCGGTCGCTAGGCCGTCACTGGCGATGTAGTTTTGCTCGTCAAGAGCGTTGCGCACGTCGGCAACTGACTGCAAACTCATCTCGTCAGGCTAGAAGATCACGAGTCAAAGCCCAAGCCCAGTCGGTCTAGTAGACGTAGCCATAGATTGCGCTTGCCAGTGCGGTCTTCATAATCAAGCGACCACCTGGTGGCTTGAATGCCAATGAATCTGAACGGCTCAGGTGGAAACGCCCGAGGTTTTGTTTGCACAAACTCTGTGCGCGTTGCACGTGTTTCGTTGCCTGCAAGCAGGTCGAGCATTACTTCGCCACCAAATCGAGATGCACCAACACCTAGACCTGTGTAACCGAGTGCATACGCCACGCGATTGTCAAACTGTGTTCCCCAAAAAACGCTGTAGCGCGCGCAAGTATCAATTGGCGCACCCCACATGTGCGAAAACTTGACGCCTTCAAGTTGAGGAAACGTCGTGAAGAACTGTTGCGAGAGCGTCGCCCAGGTCTCGGGTCGAGATTCAAGTTCTTTGTCCATCTGACCACCGAAAAAATAAATTGCGTCGTAGCCGCCCCACAAAATTCGGTTGTCGGCAGTCAATCTGAAATAGTGAAACTGGTTTGAGCAATCTGCGAGGCCTTGGCGATTCTTCCAACCAATACTTGCGAGTTGTTCTGAAGAAAGTGGCTCAGTGACCAAGCAATAGTCGTAGACGGGAGCAATATATTTATTCATCTGTCGCAACAACGGCTTGAACGTGTTCGTTGCAAGTGCGACGTTCTTGGCTTTGATTTTTGCGAGTGGTGTTTTAATCTCAATATTTTTCTTGGTGTCGTTCAAATCGACTGCGCGCGTGTCTTCGTAAATTCTGACGCCAAGAGTTTCTGCAACGCGCTTTAGCCCCCACGCCAGGCGAGCAGGGTCAACCAGCGCCGATGTATCTTTTGCCCACAGACCACCCGTGAAAACGGGCGAGTGCACTTCAGAGCGCATCGCTTCGAGATCTAGCCACTCAACGTCGTGACCAAGGTCGCGCAATTGCAAATAATCTTGCTTTAATTCGTCGGTGTAGTTCTCGGGGTGCCAACTGCTGGCAACTTCGATTGCGCCGTTTCTCTCAAAGTCGCAATCAATTTTGTAGTCGCGAATTACTTTTTCAATTTCAGTTATGTTGTCTCTGCCGAGTTGTTCAAGAACTGCAACCTCGTCGGGAAATCTCTCTTGTGCGTTGGCGATGCCATGAGTCAACGAATAATCCATGAAGCCGCCGTTACGGCTACTTGCGCCAGAACCAATTTCGTGTGCTTCAATCAACACGACTTCGCTATTGGCGTTGCGTTGTTTGGCGATTATCGCCGTCCAAAGACCCGTGAAACCGCCACCAACCACGCACAGGTCGCAGTCTTCGTTGTGTACTGCTGTGGGGTTCGAGTCGGGCTCGTCAACGTCGTCTAACCAATACGGAAACGTCTCCGCGTCGGCTATTGCATCAAGGTAACGCTCGCTCGACCGCGGCGGAATTGCCGATCGGCCCATTGGGTCTCACCACCTAACAGGGCTAATTATAAGTCGTCTAAGTCGCTAGTGCCGTCTCAGAACTAACCTGAACCCTTATGGATCTTGGGCTTACTGGTCGCACCGCTGCAGTTGCGGGTGGTTCGGCTGGTCTTGGCTTTGCCACGGCACAAGCACTGGCCAATGACGGTGTGCGGGTCGTGTTGTGTGGCCGTGACGCCAAGCGCGCTGCAGATGCCGCCACAAAAATTGGCCATGCATGTGTTGGCATTGTTGCCGATGTTTCAACGGTTAGTGGTGGCGAGAGCTTCATCGCCCAGGCCACAAAGATTCTCGGGCAAATTGATATTTTAATTCTCAACAGTGGCGGGCCACCGGCAGGCAACTTCGCCAGCACAGATGTCGCTAGTTACGAAACTGCTTTACAAAACGGTTTGATGTCGATGATCGCGATGACGAAACTAGTTGTGCCCGCGATGCAAACACGCAAGTGGGGCAGAGTAGTCGCGATAACTTCGGTTGCTGTGCGTCAGCCGATTGCATCTTTGATCTTGTCAAACACAGTGCGAGCAGGATTAACCGGCTTTTTGAAAACTGTGTCTCGCGAAGTCGCACCCGACGGCGTCACGGTGAACACGATTCAGCCGGGTATTCACGCCACTGATCGCATCACCCAGTTGTATGGCTCAACACCAGATGTCGGCACCATGGGTATTCCGGCAGGTGTTATTGGAGATCCAAAAGATTTTGGCAACGTAACGGCATTTTTGTGTAGCGAGTCTGCCAAATTTATTACTGGTGCAAACTTGCAAGTTGATGGCGGCGCATATTCGGGTTTGATCTGATGCTGCAGCATGTTGTTGCAATAACTTGGAATGATCAAGTTCCGGCGAACTATCACGAAGTAATCACCAAGGTTTTACATGAGATGGCAGCGAAGATTCCAAGTGTCCGTAGTTATCGGTGTGGTCCCGACTTGGGGGTTTCGGCACCTACGAACGCCAACTATTTGATCGCCGCAACTTTTGATGACGTCGCTGGTTGGCGCGCATACGACGAAGATGCTCTGCACAACGAAATTCGAGCAAAGTATTTCAAGCCGTATATTGCGACTCGATCAGCCGCACAAATAACTTTCTGATACTCGCTTAGTTTTGCGCCAGCAAGTTTTCTTGCTAGCGAGTTTTTATTTCGACGCAGCCTCGAGTGCTCGGCGCACCAAAACCGAAGCCAAGTGCTTGCGATAATCACTTGAAGCGTTCAAGTCGCTCTGCGGGTCGGCCTCGTTAGATGCAAGAGCCGCAGCATCACTGATTGAAGCACCTTTGGCAATCGCATTCGCCACGCTTGTTGCCAAAATTGGTGTCGAGCCCATGTTGACCAACGCAACACCTGCTTCGCCTTTGCGATGCCATGCAGCCACACCAACGATTGCCCAGTCTTGCGCGCGGCGATTGAACTTCTGAAAGCTCCAACCGGCCCCTTGCATTTTTGGCACGCGAATTTCGACCAGCATTTCATCGGCAGCGAGGTCGCTCTCAAGAAAGCCTTTGTAAAAGTTCGACGCAGCAATTTCGCGTTGTCCTTTTGGGCCCTGCACAATGTATGTGGCACCGAGGGCCAAAGTAGTGGCAGGCAAATCACTTGCTGGGTCGGCATGGGCGATCGAGCCACCGATTGTGCCACGGTGACGAACTTGCGAGTCGCCTACGTGGCTCGCCGCTTTGGCAAGAAGTGGTGCGTGCTCGTGCACAACTTTTGAAGTCTCGACATCCATATGTCGTGTCAATGCGCCGATCGCAAGATGGCTACCGGCATCTTTGATGTACGAAAGATCTTTGACCCGACCAATGTCGATCAACATTGCTGGTTGTGCAAGACGCAGTTTCATGAGCGGCAACAAACTGTGTCCGCCTGCAAGAAATTTTGCATCGCTGCCATATTGGCTGACAAGTGAAATTGCTTCGGCGGCAGAAGTTGCCCGCTTGTATTCAAATGCTGCAGGAATCATTTCTTACCTCCACTAGTTGCCGCTTGAATTGTTTTCCAAACTGTTTGTGGTGATGCTGGCATCGCCATTGTCGTCACACCAAGCCCTGAAAGCGCATCAATGATCGCACTGATCACGGTTGGCGCAGCACCGATCGTGCCCGCTTCACCGATGCCCTTCACGCCTAATTGATTAGTCGGTGAAGGAGTGATCGTGTGGCCCGTCGTAATTGACGGAACGTCACATGCCGCTGGCACGAGGTATTCGGCGAGGTTTGACGACTTCAAGTTGCCGTCTTCGTCATATACGGCTTCTTCAAACAGTGCTTGAGCGATGCCTTGTACGACTCCACCGTGCACCTGACCTTCAACAATCAAAGGATTAATTTGATTGCCGCAGTCATCTACCGCGATGTACTTGAGAATTTCTACAGCGCCAGTTTCGGTATCTACTTCAACAACGCACATGTGCGTGCCGAACGGCCACGAGAAGTTTGGCGGGTCATATGAAACTTGTGCTTCGAGGTTTGGTTCGCAACCTTCTGGCAAGTTATGTGCGGTGAACGCACCAAAGGCAATGGCCGCTAGCGGCAAAGCCCGATCTGGTGAGCCCTTCACGCTGAATGTGCCATTGGCAAACTGCAGGTCTTCGGTCGCGCACTCAAGTTGATGCGCCGCAATTGTCTTTGCCTTCTCGATCACCTTGTCGCACGCAAGTGCAATCGCCACTCCACCAACCGGCAGACTTCGCGATCCGTAGGTGTCAAGACCGAGTGCAGAAATAGCAGTGTCGCTGTGCAGCACGTCGACATCTTCTGGAGCAACACCAAGTTTTTCGGCGGCGATCATCGCCCAAGAAGTTTCGTGGCCTTGACCGTGTGGCGAAGTGCCGGTGATGACTTGAACTTTGTTCGTCGGCAACACTCGCACCGTCGCGGCTTCCCATCCGCCGGCGCTGTAGTTAAGTGACGCCAACACTCGTGACGGGGCAAGCCCACACATTTCAAAATACGAACTCATGCCAAGCCCGAGCAGCTTTGTCGCACCAGGCACGTTCTGTTTCTTTTGTTGTGCTCGCACACCCGCTAGGTCGGTCATCTTGGCGGCTTTTTCGGCAGCAAGTAAGTGATCACCTGAGTCGTATGTCAAACCGCTAAACGCCACATATGGAAACTGTTCTTTTTTGATGTAATTGCGCTTGCGCAACTCAAACGAGTCAATTTTCATCGCACGCGCGAGAGCTTCCATCGCCATCTCGATCGCGTATGTGGCTTCTGGTCGGCCAGCGCCGCGATAAGCATCAGTCGGCGTCAGATTTGTGAACACCGAGGTGCACTCAAAGTCATATGCCTTTGGAATGTCGTAGACACCGGCGTACAAAAACGCACCCAGAAGTGGCACACCTGGAGTAACAAGTTGAAGATACGCACCCATGTCTCCGACGATGCGCACTCGCACTGCAGTGATCTTGCCGTTTT
This sequence comes from Ilumatobacteraceae bacterium, assembly GCA_016462185.1. GTDB lineage: Bacteria > Actinomycetota > Acidimicrobiia > Acidimicrobiales > Ilumatobacteraceae > BACL27. The sequence continues at coordinate 4,711 of JAEMTQ010000009.1, read as the reverse complement.
CGTCAGCTGCGAGTTCAACATGCTGAATTTGTCCACGACCTTGAATCGTTGCCTGCGTATTTTCTGAACGTTCCTCAACCCAACGCACAGGGGCGTTGTGCTTGCGAGACAGCGCCATGCACAAAAGTTCTTCGGCGTAAACATCTAGTTTCGAACCGAAGCCACCACCCACGCTTGGCGCCACAACTCGCACTTGCTGCTCAGGAATACCAAGCGTCAGGGCAGTCATAACCTTCAAAATGTGTGGAATCTGTGTCGACGAATAAAGAGTGATGTCGCCACCAAAGGGCTGTGGCACCGCAACGATCGCCCGCGGCTCCATCGCCATTGGTATCAAACGTTGCTGAACATAACGCTCTTTAACTTTGTACTTGGCTTTTTTAAATGCTTCTTCAACACAGCCAGGTGTCTCTTCAACCAACAATGGCCACGTGTAGCTCTTGTTTGTTCCTAATTCGGTGTGAATAACATTTTTGTCGCTCAACGAATCTTCAAGATCGACAACTGCCTTCAGTGGTTCATATTGAACATCGATCGCGTCAAGGGCGTCGCGCGAGGCAACTTCGTTCGTCGCCAAAATTGCAGCGACACCATCGCCTACATAATTGACTTTGTCAATCGCCAATGGGTAGTGAGCAGGATTCTTCATGTCTGCAGTCACGGGCCACGCGCAAGGCATTGGCGACGCCCACGATGATTGCAGATCTTTGCCCGTGTATATGGCGATCACACCAGCAATCTTTAACGCAGCCGAAACATCAATTGATTTAATTTTTGCGTGCGCATACGGCGAGCGCAAAACAGAGAGATGCAACGCTCCAGGAATATTCAAGTCGTTTGTGAACTTTGCTTCACCAGTTAGTAGTGGCGGATCTTCACGACGCAGCAACCTCGTGCCGATTACTGAAGTTGGTTTATTTTCGGTGATTGTCATGACCGACCCCTTTACTTTGCGCCCGCGGCAGCGAGCACAGACTTGACGATGTTGTGATACCCGGTGCAACGACACAAGTTGCCTTCAAGACCCATTCGCACTTCGTCTTCGGTAGGTTTCGGGTTTTCTTTGAGCAATCCAATTGCTGCCATCACCATTCCTGGTGTGCAGTAACCGCATTGAAGCCCGTGGTTTTCCATGAACGCTGTTTGCATTGGATGCATTACGCCATCTTTGGCCAAGCCCTCGATCGTTGTAAGCGACGTGCCGTCTGCTTGCACAGCAAGAATCGTGCAACTCTTTACCGCTTCACCATCTAAGTGAATTGTGCAAGCACCACAACTCGAAGTGTCACAACCTACGTTGGTGCCAGTAAGCCCGAGAGTTTCGCGAATGTAGTGAACAAGCAACGTTCTTGGTTCTACATCGGACTCTTGCTTTTTGCCGTTAACCGTGATTGAAACTTTCATCTTCAACCCCCATTTTTGGTTTGACAAAAATTGTCAAACACTTTCCCCTGTGGCTAATCATGCCCCCACGAGGGACAATCGCACAAATCGGGCCGTTTGTCGGCTATTTCAAGCGATTTAGTGCTATTTGTCTATTTTTTGCAGACTTCGTAAAGCAAAGATCAGACTCAAGACACTTAACACGGCTATCGCGATCAAGCCACCGTAGGCGTTTGACCAACTCATGTGGCCTGGGTCGCTGGCGTTTACCCAACCAGATCGCGACAGTCTAAAGATATTTGTAATCGGATTGATTCGCGCCACAGTATGCAACCAACCGGTCATCACATTGAGCGGCACTTGCGCAGTTGACAAAAACATCGTCAAGAAAATTGAGAGCTGCATAATTGCCGCGCCGCGCATATCTTGAAATCGATATGCCAAACCCAAGCCCCAGCCTGCACCAATAGTTGAGATTCCAAGTGCTGCGATCCATGAGCACAGGTAACTTAAGACTCCTGCGGTTGGTCGTGCGCCGAGCAAAGTGCCAGCACCAAAAACAATCAGCGTCACGAGCGTGACACGAATCCAAGTTGCAAGCACTGGTCCAACGATTAACGAAATGCGCGAGGTGGGTGCCATTCGCATTCGGTCATAGAAACCGTTTTCTAAATCGCGAATCAGCGAGAAGCCAAGACCAACTCCGCTGAATGCAGACCCCATCGCCAAACCAAGTGGCATAAACCAGTTGACCGAACGATCAGTTGGAAACCCAGGCAATTTTGTGAGTGCAAAAAATGTTCCAGAAAACGAAACCATGTTGAAGATTGGCATCGCCAAAGTTGGCAGAAACGCCGAAGGCAGTCGTCGAGTGTTAATCAGGCTGCGTTTAATCAACTGGCCCGCACTGCGCATTGTCGTCGAGTGCATGTCAGAAGTATTTAGGTGCGTTATCGAGTTTGTGTTCACTAGTTTGCTCGCAGTCTTGCGCGAAGTTGAGTTTGTGCAACCAATAAGGCGAAAATCGCGATTGCAAGTGGCACAAGAATTGCGCGAGCAGTTGCCGACGCGGTGAAACCTTCGAGTGAGAGAGCTCGCAAGCCTTCGACCAGATGCGAGATCGGATTAAGACCAGCAATCGTTCTATAAATTCCACTCATTGTTTCGCGTGGAAAGAAAGCACTCGAGAAGAACAGCAAAATAAACAGCAGCGGAAATGTTCCTTGAACTGCTTCTGATGAACCAGTCTTTAGTGCCACAGATGCCATTAGCGCACCAACTGCAAGTGCGATCAGTGCGCCACTGATAGTCATGGCGATAATGCCCGGCACTCCCGCGGCGACATCTGCACCAAATGGCAATAGAACCAAGATAAAAATAGCGGTTTCGAGCGCACCGAACAGAGTGCTACCTGCAAGGCGGCCAAACAAAATTGAGGTCCGCGAGGTTGGAGAGGCGAGCAGTCGATCGAAAAAGCCATTTTCAATATCTGTTGCTAACGCAGCAGCACCAGTAACCGAGCCAAACAAGACACCTTGGGTGATCGTGCCGGCAAGTTGAAACTGTAAATACGAGTTCACCTGGGGAAAGCCGGGCAACGAAGTTGTCTTTCCGAACGTCGAGTTGCCGAGAAAAGAAAAGAACAACGGAAAAATCAAACTCGGCACAACGAGGGCGGGTTGACGAAACAGTTCGAGCGTTGATCGTCTCGCCAGTGCAATTGTCTGACGAATAGCGGTGCTAAGCGAACGCACAACTTGAGTCTCTGGCATTACTGCTGTCGTGCTTGTCACTTTCGCCCTCGACGAGATTTCTTTTTTGGTTTTTCGTCGCCGTTATCACCGTTGTCGCCGGCCGAAGGTGCGTTGTCTGCACCTTCAAGGCGATAACCAGTTGCCTCGGCGAATACGTCATCAAGGCTGGGCTCGTTTATTTCTAGATGTGCAACGTGCACGCCTGCTTCGTCAAGTTTGCGCACAACTTCTGTTACGAGAGCTGCGCCGCCAATTAGACCAACACCAAGAGCACCTTCGGCGCCTGGTCGCAAGTCGCCAAAAGTGCTGAGCACAGATTTGGCTTTCTCGGTTTGATCAATATTTGTTTTGATAATTAATGTCGGCGCACCAACACTTGCTTTCAAATCTGCCGGTTTGCCCTCGCGAACGATTTTTCCGTGGTCAATAATTGCGATTCGATCCGCAAGTTGATCGGCTTCTTCTAAATATTGTGTCGTCAGCATCACGGTCGTGCCTTCGCGATTAAGTCGGCGAACTTCTTCCCACAATGTCAGACGACTCATCGGGTCGAGGCCGGTTGTGGGCTCATCTAAAAATAAAACTGTTGGTTGATGAATCAGCGACAATGCAAGATCGAGTCGACGGCGCATGCCACCCGAATAAGTAGACACTCGGCGCGAGGCGGCGGCGGTGAGCCCAACACGCTCAAGCAGTTCATCCGAACGTTTTTTCAAAACCGAAGCCGGGATGCCATAGAGAACTGCTTGCAGCGCCAAGAGTTCAGCACCCGTCATTAGAGGGTCAATCGCTGCATCTTGCAACGCGACGCCAATGCTGCGTCGCACTTGATCTGCTTGTTTGACAACGTCAAAGCCCGCAACTCTCGCAGTGCCAGATGTCGGTCGCAACAAGGTGGTCAACATTCGTACTGCAGTGCTCTTGCCAGCGCCGTTTGGCCCGAGAAAGCCGAATACTTCGCCGGCCTTCACTTCAAGGTTGATGCCCTTGACGGCATGCACGTCGCCGAAATGACGCACCAAGTTTTCGGCAATAATCGGAGAATTGCTCACTGCAAAAGATTAAACGATGGGCGAGTCTTTCAACTACGCAGAGGCTTGAGCAATAGCCGACCAAACTCGTTCTGGTGTTGTCGGCATATCAATGTGACGCACACCCAAATGGGAGAGCGCATCAATAACAGCAGATTGCACAGCAGGAGTTGAGCCGATCGTGCCCGACTCACCGATGCCTTTGACGCCAAGCGGGTTCACGAATGTTGGCGTCTCCATGTGAACGACTTCGATGCTGGGCAACTCAACAGCAGAAATAAATGTATATTCTGCAAAGTTTGTCGTTATCGGGTTGCCGTCTTCGTCATAGCGAAACTCTTCGAGCAACGCTTGTGCCGTACCTTGAGCGACGCCACCATGAATTTGTCCATCCAGAATAAGTGGATTAATTACGCGCCCTGCATCGTCGCATGCGATGTGTCGTCGATGTTTAACCATGCCCGTTTCGGTGTCAACCTCAACGATGGCCACGTGTGACCCAAATGGAAACGTCGCCGACCCGGCCACAAAAATACCTTCGTG
>JAEMTQ010000130.1 GCA_016462185.1 Ilumatobacteraceae bacterium | reverse complement strand
CTGACGGCGAAACTAACGCAAGTCTCACTCGGGGTGATCGTCTTGAATTCATCACGCCTGAGCGAGCATTTGAATTGCTGGCGATTCGACGTGACTACACAGCATCCAACGGTGGCAAGAAGCCTGCAAAGCGCGGCGCGAAGAAAGCAGCGAAATCTCCGAGCAAGAAGCCGGCGGCCAAAGCGGTCGCCAAGCCGGGCAAGAAGGCCGCAGTGAAATCCAAGAAAAAGACTGCAAAAACTGCGAGCGCGGTCGACAAAACCGCCGAGTAACAACCGCCCTCTAGGGTTGCAGTGTGAGTTTGGGAAAATACATCGCGTTTGAAGGCCTCGAGGGGTGCGGCAAGAGCACGCACGTAAAACGTTTGGCGACGCGACTCAATGCGGTGATGACGCGCGAACCTGGCGGAACTGTTGTCGGGTCGATGCTGCGAAATATTTTGATTGATCCGGCGAACACGAATTTGTCGCCGCGCGCCGAAGCGCTGATGATGGCCGCAGATCGCGCGCAACACATCGCCGAATTGATTTCTCCGTCACTGGCTGCTGGGCGCCATGTTGTTTCTGATCGCAGCGTTTATTCGTCGCTCGCCTATCAGGGTTATGGCAGACAACAAGACCTGGATGAATTGCGACGACTCAATGATTGGGCAATCGGCGGACTTTGGCCCGAACTTGTCGTATATATAGAGGTGCCGACAGCATTGTTGCTTGAACGTTTGAAAAAGCGCGAGCTTGATCGATTCGAACGTGAAGACGGTGAGTTCTTCAAGCGTGTTGCCGACGGGTTTTCGCAGATGGCGGCGCAAGACCCGCAACGTTGGTTGATAATTGACGGCACGCCGGCCAAAGATGATCTTGAAAAAATAATTTCAGCGGCCGTGAACGAACGGCTCGGCATCTAGTGGGTTCGGTTTGGTCAAAAGTTGTCGGTCAAGACCGTGCTGTCGAAAAATTACGCCACTTTGCAACTACGAATGTTCAGTCGTTTTTGTTTGTCGGACCAGAAGGTTGTGGCAAAGAGTATGCGGCTCGCGCCTTTGCCTCGACGCTGATTACCGGTTCTGACAGCGACAGCTCGCGTGAGGCTGACCTGATTTTGCGCGGTGAGTTTGCTGACGTCAATGAGATCTATCGAGTCGGCGCAGCAGTCGACAAAGAAGAAGCTGAAAGCATCGTGTCACAGTCGTCAACCACACCACTTGAAGCAAAAGTCAAAGTGATTGTGATTCACGAGGTGCACTTGATGCGTGACACTGCGGCCGTGCGGCTGTTGAAGACGATCGAAGAACCTGCAAAGCAGGTCGTGTTTATTTTGCTGGCAGATCAACTTGTGCCTTCACTTACGACGATCAACTCGCGTTGCGTTGTTGTGAACTTTGCACGCCTGTCGCCCGAATCGGTGGCTAAAGCTTTGATCAAAGATGGCGTGTCTGCAAAAACTGCCGAATCAATTGCGCTGGCCTCTCAAGGCAATCTTGATCGAGCACGAATGTTGGTAACCGACAACTATCTGGCACGACGCCAAGAGGCTTTTGCAACAATTGCATCTCAACTTGACGGAACTGGCTCAGCCGTCGTGAAAATCGTTGAAGATTTGATGGACCACTTAGAAAAAGCGGCTGAGGCGATCGAGATTATGCACGAGCGCGAGATGAAAGAACTTGAAGAACGAGTTGCTTTGACTGGCGAACGCGGCAGTGGACGCAAAGCAGTTAGCGACCGACAAAAACGAGAACTGCGCAAGCTTCGTACCGACGAATTACGCAGTGGCTTGAGCGTTTTTGCCGGTGCCTACAAAGACTTGCTCAGCGCAGACCCCGACAACGAAAATGGCGACGAGATAATTGCGGCGATCGCGTTGATCCACAAAACAATTTCTTCACTCGGGCTCAATACAAACGAGAACCTTGCGCTTCACGCTCTGCTACTCAAGTGCCCACCGCTCAGAACTCTCGCAAACATCACGCAATCGAACTGAGCGAATACAGAATCAGTCAGTAGAGTTAGCGTCGCGCCCGGGTAGCTCAGTGGTAGAGCAACGCACTCGTAATGCGTAGGTCGCGGGTC
>JAEMTQ010000129.1 GCA_016462185.1 Ilumatobacteraceae bacterium | reverse complement strand
CTCATTGACCTCATCATGATTGCTATGCGCAACGTGACTGACGTTGATGGCAAGCCACTTGCATAACCTTTCTTGTTTTTGGTGTTTCACGTTTAGGTAGAGGAGAGAAATTTTGATAGCAAGAATTAAGTTGGGAATAACCAGCGCAGGAGTTTTAATCGCGTTATTGGTCGCATTGTTGATTCCTTCAATTCGCACCAGTTCAGATTTCTGCCTCATTGAAAGTGGCATCAAAGCCGGGGATGTAAGTGGCGCAGAGGACTACATAAATCAGCGTGGGTATATTCAGGATGGAACACGAATAGATGAAAAAGGATTGTGCGAACGATTAAACGCGAGTTTTCCAAACAGTGTCCGCGTGTATTCCGATAATCAAGATTCGGTATTACTAACTGTTGCTGCCAAGTTGTTGGTACTTATATTGGGCGTTGGACTGACGCTGTTTATGAGAAATCGATTGGCGAGCAAGTTTGAGGGATTACTTGAAACTGTGAAAAGTCGCGCTACAAATGCGAATCGCGGTTTAAGCGGCAAAGCTCTTGCTGGAATTTCGGTTGGTATGGGATGGTCGGTTGTTTCTCTAATTGGAATTTTGGTGAGCGGAAGATATCCATCTTCTTGGGATAGAACAATGGGTCGAAGTTTTATTTGGGGATTCTTTCCTGGAGTTCAGTTTCCACAAAAAATTATTTTTATTAACATTCCGTATTCCATAGTGGATCTACTGAATAAACGTTTACCAATTCAAATTTACTTTGTTGATGTTGTGACTGTTGCCGTTGTCGTGGTGTCAGTGCTGTTGTTTGCTCGTATGGCAAACCAATCAATACTGCTTAAGGTTTTTGGTGGGTTGCTCGCTTTTCACGTAGTTGCAGGATTCTTTTCATTTACTGGGTTCTTAACAGCCTCAAGTTTTCAACTAATTGATGCAATTCGGTATTTCGGTTTCGGGTTAATCATTCCTGTTGGATCGTTGTTGTTGATGATTGACAGCCTTGGGATTTTCAAAGCCAAATCGGGGCACGCCGTAGGTGTAGTTGGCCAAGCGCCAACTGAACCAACAGGAGCGTTCGTGACACCACAAGGAAACTCTCCACTACTGGTTTCCACCGAGCCATTGTTTTTCGTGCAATTGATGGGGGCCGGAGACAGGCTGTTCTCTGTTCAAGAACTCGGTCAGATGGCGAAGACCAGGACGATTCAGAGCTCAACACTGGTGCAGCACAAGGATCAGGGTTATCCGGTTGCGGCTTCGACCGTTCCTGGTGTGTTTTCTTCTCGTCAGTATGTGACGACTTTGTTGCTCAGTTTTTTCTTGGGTGGTCTTGGTGTTGACCGTTTTTACCTTGGTCAAACAGGTTTGGGTATTGGCAAGTTGCTCACGCTTGGTGGCTGCGGCATTTGGTCGCTCATAGACCTCATTTTGATTGCTATGCGCAACGTGACCGACGTTGATGGCAAGCCACTCGCGTAGGCGCCTAATTAAGAAGTTGTGCTAACTCGGCTGCATGCGTGATTGATACATATTTGCGCACGTACTCAACTAGTTGTTGCTGAAACTCCGCGCCGTGGCCTTTGTTGGCACAAGCCAAGTGGGCAAGTTCGTGCAACAGCAACAGCTGTGTTGGCTTCGCTTTACGAACCGCAATACACCACTCGTCGCTGAACGCCAGGCCAAGTAAATCGCTCGACATTTTCTGGCGCACAAGTGCAGGTGGGTCTAAGTCTTCGTTTTCGGCAATGGTGGTAATCCACGAAGTGGCGTCATCCATGCTTAAAGCACGTGTTGGCGAGGACATTTCGAGTGCATCTTCCGCTGCGTACACGCGAAGTGCTTCTGAACTAGCCATTGCTTCCAGTACCTAATTGTCGACTTGAATTTCCGAAACTGTTTCGACCACTTGAAAACTGCTGACCCGCACGGTGACCTGCGCCAAAGGCTTCACGGTCGCTGCGGTAATTGCTGCTGTTGCTGTGGAGATGCGGAGTGTTCTGCACCATCACGCGTCGTGCGCGTTCGGCTCGTTCAACGAGCACCAGCCCAACACCAGGAGACTCTTTGGCAATGGTCTGGTGTTCTTTTGCAAGCTTTGCGCCAATGGCTTCGC
>JAEMTQ010000064.1 GCA_016462185.1 Ilumatobacteraceae bacterium | reverse complement strand
GATATTCAAACTGGCGTGCCGATTGTGACAGCGGGTGGTTCGCGCAGTTTGTCGCCGCCAGACATTTTGGTTGGCACAGTATCGCGCGTCGTCGAACGAGTTGGTTCGGCTGGTCCGGTTCTTGAAATTGAGTTAGTCGCTGACTTGTCGAATCTTTCGTTCTTGCGCGTTCTTTTGTATCAGCCGATAACCGAGAAAGTTGCTCCGTGATTCGGTTCTTGACAATAATGTCAAGTCGTTGGTCTCGGCTTGTTCTAGTGATGCTGTTCGTGATTGCGCTACAGACGACATTGTTTGCAGACTTGCGACCATTCGGTGTTGCAGCCCAGTTGGTTCTTCTGTTTGTTATTGCATCTGGTGTTAATCATGGCGTTGCAATCGGGGCGATGACAGGTTTAATTGCAGGACTGATGTACGACTTTGTATTGCCGACGCCAGTCGGCTTAGTTTCACTCGTTCTTGGGCTTGCCGGTGCGACAGCCGGACTTTTGATTTACTTTTTTCGCCAACCAACTTTGTGGATGAAAGTTGTAGCAATTGCAGTTTGTTCGGTGCTCGGTGAAATTTATTATCCACTTGCGCAAGCCGTCGTCGGTATAGATGGTTGGTTGCAGTTGAGGTTGATCAAAGTTGTAATCGTCGTCGCAATTTGTAATGTAATCTTCTCGCCGATTGCGATACTGCTAAGTCGCTGGACGCTCGCCGATAGAAAGTTGACAGTTTGATGTCAATGCAAAACAACGAGAGCGTGCCAAAGCGGCTACTTGCTCTCGGGATTGTGGCGCTTGTTTTGTTTGGTGCCCTTGGTACAAGAATGTGGTTTTTACAGGCCGTGGGTTCTCGTGACGTCGAAGAAGTAATTGGCAAAGTGCGAACGCGAACAATCAAACTCTTGCCAGAGCGTGGCCGAATCTTCGATTCTGGCGGTCGTGTCATGGCTGACAACAAGCGAACACTGGTAGTGACGATTGATCGTGATGTTGTTCGCAAGCCTGCCGAGCGGCTCGCATTGGCGCAACGTTTGTCTGGTCCGTTGAACGTACCCGTAGAAGTTCTGCTGGTGCGAATGCAAGATGAGCGCTACGGTCCGTTCGAATCAATTCCGCTGCGTGAAGATGTTTCTGAAGAGGCTGCACTGTTTTTGATGGAGCGAGTTGAAGATTATCCGGGCATATTTGTGCGTGAAGAGTGGCGCAGAAACTATCCGTATGGTGCGCTCGCGGGACATGTGCTGGGGTACTTGGGCGCGATTTTGAAGGGCAACTTGGCGTATTACAAGTCTGTTGGGTATGACCCGAATGAACGCGTGGGTCAATACGGCGTTGAGGAGACCTACGAGACAGCTTTACGCGGTGAGCCTGGATTCGTTCGCTATGAAGTTGATGCGGTCGGCAATATTTTGCGACTGATTGAACGTGTTGAACCAATCGCAGGCAATGACTTGCAACTTTCAATTGACTTGAAGGTCCAACAATTCGCCGAACAGGCGCTTGAAACGCAGTTACTTGTGCGGCGTCGAATTGAAGCAGGTCAAGTAAAACTTCCCGACGGAACTTTAGACCCTCAATATGCCGAGGTGAACTATTACAAAGCCCCTGCCGGTTCGGTAGTTGTAATGAATCACAACTCGGGTCGCGTTGTCGCCATGGCTTCGTATCCGCGTTTTGATATTCGTTGGTTCGGTGGAGGACTGCCGAAAGACAAGTTTTCACAGTTGTTTCCACAAACCGACGACCCTGACTTGTCGATTCTTGTAAACCGTGCGATCTCGGGCCGTTACAACGTGGGCTCGTCGTTCAAGCCTCTCGTCGCGTACGCCGCTTTGAATTCTGGGCAACTTCCTGAAGGTGCAAAATATACGTTTGACGATCGAGGTACTTATAAGTTGCAGAGCATCCCCGACGACAGATGTCAGCAGGGTGTGAAGTGCGTTTTCAGAAACTCAATTTGTCGAGCCACGGGTGCGCCATGCCGATATGGTGCCGTCGATGTTGAGGCGGCACTTGCAGTTTCGAGCGATACTTTTTTCTACAAAATCGGCGAGCAGATTTTGACGGAGCGGGGTTATGCACCCGTTCTTGAAAATGAAGTTCGGCAATTCGGGTTGGGTTCACCGACAAATATCGACTTGCCTTACGAATATGCGGGCACGATTCCAAGCAAAGAATTAAAAAAACGTCTCGCCGACATCGGGGCAATTTCGCAAGAGTCGGGCAAGGCCTACTACGTAGGCGATCAAGTTTTGTTTTCAATCGGTCAAGGTCTGCTCTCCGCGACTCCGATTCAGATGGCTCAGGCGTATTCAGCGATTGCCAACGGTGGGCGACTTTATGAACCACGTGTTGCGGTTGCGCTTTTGGCGCCCGGAACGTTAGACGCACGACCTGGTTTTGTTGACTTCGGCACGACTGAAGTTGTGAAGCGATTGGTTTCAATCAAGCCGTCACGACGCATAAATATGACAACTGCAATTCGTGAACCAATCGTCAAAGGAATGGCGCGAGTGATAACCGGGCCCGGCGTTAATTTTGATTACTACCACAAGACAACAGGCGAAAATATTTTCCGAGGCTATGACTATGCGAAATTGCCAATCGCAGGTAAGACCGGCACAGCACAAGGATTAAACAACTTGCCGTGGAACGACTCGTCGGCGTTTGGTGCTTTTAGTTTGGACAGTTCTCAGCCGTATACGGCTTTTGCCTATCTTGAGAAGGCGGGATACGGATCTCAAGCGGCAGCACCAGTGGTTAAGTGCATTTTCTCGGCGTTGGCTGGCAACTATCGCTACGACGAAGTTCTGCCAGCAGATCCGCTTGATAAAGCAAGTTTTGATGTTGCGCCGACTAGTTCATTGCGCAACCCTCTTTGCTTGGTGGGCGGTTCGTCGGATGTTCGTGAGTAGTCGTGGCTAAGTTTCTGCCAAAGATTGCGTTGCCGAAGTGGATGGGCACAAGTTACGACCTTGTTTCGGTGTGGCGCAACGTTGATGTTGTGTTGCTGATCGCCGTCTTTTTGCAGAGCGTTATTGGTACTCTCACCGTCTATTCAGCAACTCGACAGCGACTGATTAACCAAGGTTTTGATCAATACGTGTATGTTCAACGTCAAGTTTTGTTCGTAATTGTTGGGGCAGTAATCACGTTCATCGTCATGGCTGTCGGACACGACTGGATTCGTGAACGCGCAGTCTTTTGGTTCATCAGCACAAGTTTGTTGTTGGTTTTGGTGCTCGTGTACGGCGCGGTGACTCGCGGTGCGCGGTTGGCATTTGACTTGGGCCCAATTTCTCTGCAGCCAGCCGAGTTGATGAAAGTTGCGGTTTTGATCTTGATAGCCGCATATACGGCCGACGCCGCATACGACAAAATTGATTATCACCAGTTTTCTGTTTCGCTATTGATTCTTGGTTTTCCAGTACTTCTAATTTTGTTGCAACCCGACCTTGGATCAGCAACTGTTGTAGTCGCAGGTGTTGCCGGTGTTTTGTTGATGGCGGGGGCGAAGCGTAGATATATCGCTTTGATTTCGGGGCTGACAATCGTTTCAGCAGTTGCTGTTGCACTGGCTGGTGTGGTGGATCGATATCAGTTGCGACGAATTGATGCGTTCTTGAATCAAGACTCAACCGAAAAAGATTTGCAACAAATCGTCTTGCAGGTGCGTTTCGCCAAGCGAGCAGTCGCAAGTGGGGGATTCTTCGGTAAAGGATATTTGCAAGGACCACTTACTAACGGCGCGTTCATCCCAGTGCAGTTCAGCGACTTTCCGTTCTCGGCGATCGGTGAGCAATTCGGAATGATCGGTGGCTTTGTTGTTTTGGCAATCTTCGGTGTGATTTTGTGGAGATTGTGGATGATTTCGCGTCTTGCTCGCACGCGTTTTGACCAGTTGTTAATCTCTGGAGTCTTTTCGCTGATGTTGTTTCAGATCTTTCAAAATATCGGCATGACACTTGGCTTGACGCCCGTGAGTGGTCTGCCGTTGCCGTTCATTTCTTACGGGGGCTCACACCTTGTTTCGAGTGCGATGATGGTTGGTCTGGCGCAGAGTATCTATATGCGTCGTTTGCGCTAGTCGCGGGCGCGCTCGCATTTTTGCTCAGGTGGCCATGTTTCGTTGACGGCATCTAGCCCACAAAGATGTCCGTGTTTGCGTCGTTATTACGGGGTAACCTGAACGTACGGAGCGCAAGCTCCAAACATTCGATTTTCGCGAAGTCAGTGCGCTCAGTCTCCTGAGTTAGCGCCTAACCGCGATTGACGAACTTGTGTTTCTCAGTTCGTTTTAAAGGTTTAGAAGGATTAGTTAAATGAGTTCCCCAGAGTTGCCAGAGCATCCACGTGAAGGTCGTTTGGTCTCACCCCAAGCAGCCGATGCCGCACTTGTGCGCAAGCCCCAAATTGGTGACACGCGTCCTGCTCCAGTCAATGTTGCACCAGCGACACCAAGTGGTGAGTCGGCCGATACATCTAGCGAGTCTCGAGGCGGCGGACAGAAATCTGAAAAAAATGACCGTAACGAGAAATCGGGTCGGGGTGGTCGAAATCGCCGAGGTGGCCGAAATCGTCGTCGACGCGGGGAGCGATCAGAGCGCGATGGTTCGCGTGCGGTTAAGTCTTCAATCGCCGAAACCGACGCCGAACTTATTGAGCGTCGTCGGGGCAAAGAACGCAATGGCCGTCCTTTAGGGCGATACATGATGTGCGTGCAAGTACGCAAAGATTTCACTCAGGTCGCAATGCTTGAAGGTCGCAGCTTGATTGAGCATTACGTCAGTCGACCTGCAGACGACGCGGATCAGATTCACGGCAACATTTATCTTGGTCGAGTTCAAAACGTTCTGCCCGGCATGGAAGCGGCATTCGTAGATATCGGCACGCCAAAGAACGCGGTGCTTTATCGCGGTGACGTGCAATTCGATAAAGAAGATGTCGTTGAGCAGGGCCCTGAACCACGCATCGAACATGTTTTGCAGGCACGACAGTTGATTTTGTGTCAGGTCACAAAGAACCCGATCGGTGCAAAGGGTGGTCGATTGACCCAAGAAGTCTCATTGCCCGGCCGATTTGTTGTGTTGATCCCTGATTCGCGAACCTACGGAATTTCAAAGCGATTACCAGAAGACGAGCGCCGTCGTTTGCGCACGATTTTGGATCGCGTCAAGCCAGAAGAGCACGGCATCATTGTGCGAACTGCCGCCGAAAATGCAACTGAGCATGAATTGCAGACAGACATGTCGCGATTGCTCGAGTTGTGGGAAGACATCAAAGAGCGATCAAAGAAGGCGAGTGGTCCAACTTTGTTGTATCGCGAACCTTCATTGGCGGTACGCGTAATTCGTGAAGAGTTCAGCAGCGACTATCGCGGCATCATCATCGACGATCCAGAACTGTTTGAAGAAGTGCAGCAATACATTGGTGACTTCAACCCTGAGTTCTTAGATCGAGTTGAGTTTCACGACACAGCCGTCGAAGGTCTTTCGCTGTTTGAAAAACAGCACGTGCACGAACAGATTCACAAGGCATTGGACATCAAAGTCTGGTTGCCTTCAGGTGGGTCTCTCGTGATTGAACACACAGAAGCGCTGACCGTTATCGACGTCAACACTGGCAAGAACATCGGCAAGACAAACCTTGAAGAAACTGTGTTCACCAACAACCTTGAGGCCGCCGACGAAATTGCCCGCCAATTGCGACTGCGCGACATCGGTGGCATCATCGTGATCGACTTCATCGACATGGAGATTCGCGAAAATCGCCGCAAAGTACTCGAGCGTTTCAAAGACGCGCTGTCGCGCGACAAGACACGAACTCAAGTGTTTGAGATTTCAGAACTAGGCCTCGTTGAGATGACCCGTAAGCGCATCGGCGAAGGCTTGTTGACAAATTTTGCCGATACCTGCCCGACTTGTGAAGGCCGAGGGATCATGGTCGATCACTCGATGCTCAACTAGGGCGCGAGTTTTTACGGGCAAAAACGGCAGATTTATCCAACTCAATTGTCAAACTCACAGATAGGATCTGTCTTCAATATGTACGCAATTATTGCTTCCGGTGGAAAACAAGAAAAGGTCGCCAAAGGCCAACAAGTTCAGGTTGAGCTGTTGGGTGCTGCGACGGGCAGTGAAGTTTCTTTCACTCCAGTGATGCTTGTTGACGGTGAGACGGTTCTTGCGACCCCGGCACAACTTGCCAAGGCTTCGGTCAAGGGCAAGGTTTTGGGCGAAGTTGCCGGCGAAAAAATTGATGGCTTTATGTATAAGCGACGCACCAACCAGCGCCGTCGTTTCGGACACCGCCAGCGCTATAGCCTCGTTGAGATTACTTCGATAGCGAAAGGCTGATTCATGTCAAAGACCAAGGGTGGCGGTTCTACAAGGAACGGCAGAGATTCAAATGCGCAACGTCTCGGCGTAAAAGTTTTCGACAGCACATTGGTCAATGCCGGAACGATCTTGATTCGTCAGCGTGGCACCAAAGTGCACCCTGGCAAAAATGTTGGCAAGGGTAGCGACGACACATTGTTCGCACTTGTAAACGGCAACGTGAAGTTTGCCGAGCGTCGTGGCCGCAAGGTTATTGACGTAAATCCAGCAACGAACTAGTTCGTTTTAAGCGGCGAGTGCCGCGCGCAACATTTCGATAAATTTTTTGCGGTCAGTGCGCACCACCACTCGGCAGTTGTTGCGGTTATTTATGATCTCAAGGTGATCGACAAGGGTTTGGCCGCGAGTGTCGCCATGGCCGAGATTGACGCGCACATGCTTTTGAACCTCAGAGGTGACGATGCTCGAGTCGAGGGCGACAGCCATGGCGATTGGGTCGGGTAAGTCGAAGCCGTCGAGTTTTGTTTCTGTACGACAGAACTCTCGTACTTGTCGCTGAATCGACATGGCGAAGTTGCCGAGATCGCTAAGTTTGCTGAGTTGATTCGCTAACTCGTCAGAGATGACTGCGTCGGCCACTGAGATATCCCAGCCGACCATTTCGAGTGGCAAATCTGAGTCGAATACGATTCGCGCCGCTTCAGGATCGGCCCAAACATTGAACTCAGATGCGACCGTCACGTTGCCAGGCAACACACCCGTACCGCCCATGATCACGCAGCGACGCACATGCTTGGCGAACTCTGGTTCAATCGACAAAGCGAGCGCAATATTTGTCAATGGCCCAAGTGTGACGAGGTCGATCTCGCGAGGCGAATTGCGAAATGTTTCGAGCATCTTGCGGATGGCGTCGTGCGAAGTCGGGGTTCTTCCGTTGAGTTTGAGCCCGATGTCGCCCATGCCGTCTGTGCCGTGCACATTTTGTGCTGACGAGAATTTGCGAACAAGTGGGTGATGTGCGCCAACGTGAACCGGTGTTTTCGCCCCGCACATTTCGAGTGTGTACAAAGCAGCCTGCACGCCCAATTCAATTGGCACGTTGCCTGCCACGATCGAGATACCGAGCACATTTGTTGTCTTGCTCTTCAACGCCAAAATCAAAGCCACCGCGTCATCTGACGCCGTGTCAGTGTCAATCCACATTTTCTGCATGCTGTTTACTCGTCGTTCAATTTGATGATTGCAACTTCGGTGTTCTCATACATCACAGTGCCGTATGGTTCCCAGTTGCGGTTCGTTGTATTTTCTTTGAACAAGTAAAACCAGTCGACGCC
>JAEMTQ010000063.1 GCA_016462185.1 Ilumatobacteraceae bacterium | reverse complement strand
AGTTATTTCGGTAGGTAGGCGAGGGTTGCGTCGTGCAACAGCGAGTTCGACGTAACTAGCGAATTGGCACGCCAGTTTGATGTGCCGAGTCTGTCGGTGCATCGGCCGCCTGCTTGTTGCACAATTGGCATTAGCGCAGCAATGTCGTATGGTGCCAAACCGATTGAGTCGATCGCAAGATCGACAACACCTTGGGCGACCAACATGTGTTGCCAGAAGTCTCCGTAGCCGCGCACCCGCGACACATCGCGCTGCAGTTTTTCTAAAGACCCACTCGAGTCAAGATCTCGCCATGGCTTGTTGAGCGTGATGCTCAAACTCGCGTGACGCATTGTGTCAATTGCGCTCACACGAATTGGTGCAGAGTTATAAAAAGCCTCGCCACCAAGATGTGCCCACCAACGCATTCGCATTGCTGGTGCTGAAACAACACCAAGAATCGGCACGTCGTTATATACGAGCGCGATCAGTGAAGCCCAAACTGGAACGCCGCGCACAAAATTGCTGGTGCCATCAATCGGATCAATTACCCACTGAAACTTCGCATCGCTCGGCCCAACGATGCCGTGCTCTTCGCCATAAACACTGTGCTCGGGTCTTTCGGTGCGCAAAATATTGGTGATTGCAGTTTCTGTTGCGCGATCAATTTCAGTAACTTCACTTTTGTCGGGTTTGCGCATCACCGAGAAATCGCGTGAGGTGAAGCCAGCGAGGCTTACTAAATCTGCTGAGTCGGCGACCTTGAGCGCGAGTTGCAGTTCGGCATCAAGCACCGAATTCTCGGGCAGATTGTGATTCACGGCAAACTCAAAACTGCAAAGTTATTTTGGTTTGACCGTTGCCAAGTCGGCCAAGGTCTCAACAAGTGAGTCGGCGTCAAGACCAAGTTGTTTCAAAATTGCCGCGGGTTTGGCTTGTGGCGTAAATTTCGTTGGCAATCCCAAAACTTCAACGCGTGGATGCACCGAGTTGGGAGCATTTGTCACTAAGTCGCCGAGCATCATGCCGATGCCACCGTCGCGAATGCCATCTTCAAGCGTTACGACGACGCAGTGCTTGGCGGCGTCTTGAATCATCAGTGGATCTGCCGGCACGCAACTGCGAACATCCCATAATGTGATTTCAATGCCGCGCGCGGCGAGTGTTGCAACCGCAGTCTCGGCTGCCGCAACAAGTTTGCCGATTGCCAACACGCAAACATTTGGAACTGACGAAGAATGAATCTTGCGTGCCGACAAACCTGAGCCGATTTCGTTCTCGCCAACTGATCGTGCCAAACCTTTCGGATAGCGAATCGCTACAGGACCAGTCTCGGCAAGGCCGATCGCATCTTCGAGCATCTTGGCAAGATCTTGTGCGCTCGATGGCGCAAGCAATCGCATGCCCGGAACTTTTGAAAGCAACGCCATATCGAAGATTCCGTTGTGGCTCGGGCCGTCGTCTCCGGTGATGCCGGCGCGATCAAGGCAAAACACAACTGGCAGGCGATGGAGTGCAACGTCGTAGACAAGTTGATCCCACGCGCGATTTAAAAAAGTCGAATACAACGCAACTACAGGTCGTAGCCCGCCCATCGCCATGCCGGCCGCAGCCGTCACTGCATGTTGCTCGGCGATACCGACATCGATGAAACGTTCTGGAAATCGAGATTGAAACGGCAACAACCCGGTTGGTCCTGGCATCGCGGCGGTGATTGCAACGATTCGCGAATCTTGTTCGGCGATTTTGATGATTGAATCGGCGAACGCTTGGGTGTAACCAGTCGGCACAGATTTTGGTGGACCAGTAACAGGGTCAAACACTGGCGCATCGTGGAGATTTTTTTCGTCGTCGTCTTCGGCGGGCGGGTAACCGCGACCTTTTTGAGTGATCACGTGAATGACTAGTGGTCCTTCTTCAACTCGCAACGATGCCGACTTAAGTGCGTGTTCAAGATCTTGTTGGTTGTGACCGTCGATTGGCCCGATGTAGCGAACACCGAGTGCTTCAAAAAATGCAGTTGGCTGTAAATATTCGCGAATGCCAGCTTTGAAAGCTTCGATACCGCGTTCGGCTTGGGGCCCGACGAGAGGCAGGTCGTAGAGAAACTTTTCGAGCTTGCGTTGACGCCGAACATAAACCGGGTTCAACCGAATATCTGTGAGCGCACGCGAAAGTTTTTTTGTCAGTCGATCTTGAGGACGCGCAAGTTCGCCGGTCTCATCGAGAGCATGTGGCGCTGTGCTCACAGTGATCGGACTCGTGACGTTTGAAATCGTCGGCGCGTATGAGCGACCGTTGTCGTTGAGCACGATGATTACGCGACGCTTCGAGTGACCAAGATTGTTGAGCGCTTCATAGGCCATGCCGCCAGTGAGCGAACCGTCACCGATGACGGCAACGATGTGTCGGCGATCGGGGTTTTGACCCTGATCGCGTGCGACGGCCATGCCGTAGGCGTAACTGAGAACGGTCGATGCATGACTGTTCTCGATGAAGTCGTGAATACTTTCTTCACGACTCGGATAGCCAGAAATGCCGCCAGCCTGTCGTAAGTTGCTGAAACCACCGCGACGACCTGTCACGATTTTGTGCACGTACGACTGATGGCCTGTGTCCCACAAGATTGCGTCGCGTGGCGACTCGAAAATTCTGTGTAGCGCGAGTGTTAACTCGACGGCGCCGAGATTTGATCCGAGATGGCCGCTGTTTTTTGCCACCGACTCAACGATGAACTCGCGAATTTCGCCCGACAATTCAGCAAGTTGTTCGTAAGTTAGATCTGCGAGATCACTTGGTTGCCGAATGTCTGAGAGCGCCATAGCGCCCTTAACGCTAGTCCCGAGTGGTCGGATGAGAGCCAGTGAGTTGGGCCAAGAGTCGGCGTTGGTTCCAATAGTGCAGACTCGTGCCAATGAAATATGCCACAGCGAATGCCAGTATCCCACCAACGCCGTCAATCCAAAAGTGGTTGCCGGTGACGATGATGCACAGTGTCGTTACTGCCGGATAAATCAACAGAGCGAGACGCATCCATAATCTTCTGGCGATTGGCCAAAGACCGAACGCACACCAAGTTGCCCAACCGATGTGCAGTGAAGGCATTGCTGCGTATTGATTCGTAAGTTTGCTGGCGACACCGCTGTCAAATTTCCATGGTCCACCAAATTCTTTGATCGTGTCAACGAAACCAAAATTCTCTGCACCGTTGCGTGTGCGCAATTCGCTGACGATGCACTCTGCGCCAAAACCAGCGTCAGGACATGGCGCGTCAAGCAATCGGGGTGGCATCAAAGGAAACAGCGAGAAGCCGATGATCGCTAGAGCTGTCATTACGGCGAGAGTATTTCGCCACTGACCAAAAACTGACGGACGCAATTTATATAGTGCGATGAAAACACCAAGTGTCACCGCAAAGTGTGCCGTGCCGTAATAAACATTCATCGTTTTTATGAACCATACGTGGGGCAAAAACCAATCTTGAATAGTTTCTTCGTGAAACAGACCGATCCATCGTTCGAATCTGATGACGCGAATTGCATTCGTAAATGCATGGTTAGGAATTGAGACGCCTTCAACGAGAGTCGAACCGAATTGGTTGCGAATCATCGTGTACGTCGAATAGAAAACTGCGATGATGAGCGCTTCTTTCCACCAAATCATTCGGTGTTCAAAATCAGCAGGCAAATTCGGGCGCCGGCTTCGTTTTTGAGGCGTGTCTGAAGTCGCAATATCCACAAATAGAGAATACGGCGTGCAACAAGTTGGGAAGAGTTTGCTGCGCCTAGGCTGTGTCAATGACCAAGACGCAAAGCGCAGAACCACTAGTAGCCCCTGATGTTTTAGAGCGTGTTCTTGCCGCAGGGCGAAGCACCGGGGCCGAGTTTTCAGAGGTATATGTAGAGGACAAACGCTCGACATCTGCCGGTCTAGACGACGGCAAAGTTGAGCAAGTTACATCTGGGCGAGATCGCGGTGCAGGCATTCGCGTTGTTTCGGGTGAGACAACCGGCTTTGCACACACTTCAGATTTGTCAGAGCGAGGCTTGCTTGCGGCTGCGCAGGCAGCTGCGATGGCGGCCAAACAAGGCGGCGGTGGCGTGAACAAAGTGCAACTCGGCGATGTGTTGCGACACTCTGTCAACACGGTCAAAGTTGCACCTGACGGTGTCGAGAAGTCTCGCAAAGTCGAACTTCTGAAGCGTGTTGATGCGGCAGCGCGAGCAGTGAACGCATCAATCGTGCAAGTTTCTGCTGGTTACGGCGACTCACGCCGTCGAATTTTGGTGGCAAACAGCAACGGAGTGTTGAGCGCCGACGAACAAGTGCGCACGTTGTTGCGAGTCAGCGTTGTTGCAACCGGCGACGGCGGCATGCAAACCGGCTACGACTCACTTGGTCACACAATTGGGTTTGAAATGTTCGACGAAAACGATGTCGAAGAGTTGGCGATTCGTGCTGCCAAGCAAGCCGTCACAAAATTGAGTGCTCGACCTGCACCATCTGGCGCGATGCCAGTCGTGATCAAGCGTGGCAGTGGTGGAGTTTTGTTTCACGAAGCATGCGGCCATGGTCTTGAAGCAGATCTTGTTGGTAAGAGTGCAAGTGTCTATCGCGGCAAGATGGGCGAGCTCGTTGCGTCGTCGCTCGTAACTCTTGTTGATGACGGCACGATGACCGCCGAGTGGGGCGCAATCGGCATCGACGACGAAGGTCACCCATCGCAACGCAACACTCTTATTCAAGACGGCGTTCTTACCGACTACATGTGGGACTACCTGCGTGCGCGAAAAGAAGGTCGCGCGCAAAGCGGTAACGGTCGTCGTCAGAGCTATCAGCATTTGCCGATGGTGCGAATGACGAACACTTTTGTTTTGAACGGCAAAGAAGACCCCGATGAAATTGTGCGCAACACCAAGCAGGGTGTGTATGTAGCCAAACTCGGTGGCGGTCAAGTTGACACTGCAAGTGGTGACTTTGTTTTCGGTATGACCGAGGCATATTTAATTGAGAACGGCGAAATAACCGAACCGTTGCGCGAAGGCAACTTGATTGGAAACGGTCCAGAAGTTTTGAAAGACATTGATCTGCTGGGCAACGACTTCGCGATGGGCAACCCTGGAACCTGTGGCAAAGATGGTCAAGGTGTGCCAGTTGGCGATGGTCAGCCAACTCTTCGTGTTCGCTCGCTAACAATCGGCGGCACGGCAGCATGACGGTCGGTGTTCCAGACTTACAAAAACTTGCTGACTCGGTAGTTGAGCAAGCAAAGTCGGGCGAACAAATTGAAGCGTATGTTTCGCGTGGCGGCGAAACTTCGGTGCGCGTATACGAAGGTGAACTTGAACATTTCGTTTCAGCCCAAAGCGAAGGCGTCGGAATTCGCATTATCAAAGACGGTCGCACGGGTTTTGCCTACGCCGGCACGCTTGAACCGTCTGCAATTGCTGAAGTTTTGGCTGAGGCACGCGACAACATTCAATTCGGCACTGTTGACCAATGGGCGGGTTTGGCCGAACCAGATGGTGTGCAGCAGATACCGCAAAAGTTTTGGGACGAAGAGTTGGCTAGTTATCCAACCGATAAGAAAATTGAAATAACCAAAGAACTCGAGAAATTAACTCTGGCCGCCGACTCGCGCGTGCGGTCAGAACAGTCGAACTATGAAGACGGTTGGGGTGAGACAGCAGTATCGACCACAACTGGCATTCGCGAGAGCGGTCGCGGCAACTCTTGTTACGTTTCGGTCGCAACGCTGGCAGATGATGGCGATGAAGCGCAAACAGGTTTTGGTTTTTCGGTTGGCGACTCGCCAAAAGAGTTTGATTTACAAAAAGCTGCACGCGAGGCCGCCGACCGTGCAACACGTTTGTTGGGTGCGACTAAGCCTGCAAGCAAAAAAGTAACGATCGTCTTAGACCCTTATGTCACGTCGCAGTTTGTCAGCATCTTGTCGAGCGCATTGAACGGCGAAAATTTAGCGAAGGGGCGCAGTTTGTTTGCCGACCGCTTGAATGAGCAGGTTGCAGATGCGCGATTCACGCTTGTCGACGACCCGACTAACAAGTTGGCCTACACGGCAACAGATATTGACGGCGAAGGTTTGGCAGCCCGACGAAATGTGTTGATCGAAAACGGCGTATTAAAAATGTTCGTGCATTCGAGCTACAGCGCTCGTCGCATGAACACAAAGAGCACGGGCAATGCAACGCGTGGCGGTTTTGCCGGCGGACCGGGTGTGGGCTGTTTGGCGATGCAAGTACAGCCAGGCACCAAAACTCAAGCCGAGTTGATTGCATCAATTGACGATGGTGTTTTGATTCAAGATGTTGCCGGCATGCACAGCGGCGTGAACACGATTTCTGGCGATTTTTCGACAGGTGCTTCGGGCATCGTAATTACGAACGGCACACTCGGTGCACCGATTCGTGAATTTACGATTGCGTCAACGTTGCAGAAAATGTTGTTGAATATTGTCGACCTCGGAAAAGACATTGATTGGTTGCCGATGCGTGCAGTTGGTTTGTCTTTGGTGATTAGCGACGTGATGATGAGTGGTTCATAACCTGCATGTCAATTTTGCACGCGATCGTGCTGGGCATAGTTCAAGGATTAACTGAGTTTCTCCCAATTTCTTCAAGCGGACACTTAGAAATTGTTCCTTGGTTGTTCGGCTGGAACGACTACGACACGGTCGCCACAGCAAAAGCGTTTGACACGGCCTTGCACCTCGGCACTTTGGTTGCTGTTTTGGTTTATCTTCGTGGCGAACTGTCTGTTTATGTTCGCCAAGGCGCGCAAGTGATTTTTAATCGACGCCAACCGGCTTCAATTGTGGGTCGGCAAGCCTGGTTTTTGGTTGCTTCGGCGATTCCTGCGGGTGTTGTGGGCATAATTTTTGAAGACGCAATTACCGAGCGACTTGGTACACCAAATTTGATTGCGATCAGTTTGATCGCTTTTGGTTTGTTGTTGGTCTGGGCAGATCGTCGGGCGAGTGCGATGCAAAATTCGCAAGACACCGACCAACTCAAACTGCGCGACGCTCTAATAATTGGTGCGGCCCAAGTTTTGGCGCTGAACCCCGGTACGTCGCGCTCGGGCATCACGATTACGGCGGCACGCCTAAGCGGCTTTTCACGAGACGCAGCTGCCAGATTGTCTTTTTTGATGAGCGTGCCAATAATTGGCGGCGCTGTAATTTTCAAGTTGGTTCAACTCGTTAGAGATGGAATACCCGAGGGTTTGCTCGTGCCGATGCTCGTGGGCATTATCGCCGCCGGGCTATCTGGCTGGTTGGCGATGTGGTCGATGATTCGTTTGGTGCGCACAAAAAGTTTTACGCCATACGTTTTGTATCGGGTCGCGTTTGGTGCGGCGATATTAATTATTGTCGCCAATAATTGGCGCTAGCCGACCAATACGAGACTGACAATACCCAGAGATGCCGCATTGGCGATCATTGCGGCATTGCTGACTGGCACCGCCAGCACGACAGTTGTCTGGCGATTGGGCTGCTCAACAAAATCGATAACTAACGTTCGCTCAAGAACAATTGCCGAGTCGATGATCACGTCGACAAAGTCACCCGAGCGCATTTCGGGTAATGGCCCTGCACTTTGCATTGCAACTGCGCGAAACCCAACTTTGATTTCGTAGCGACTCGCACTTTGTAATTCAGATGTTGCGGCGTTGTTGCTGCCAAATGAAACGGCAGAAACCAGATAGAACAATGC
>JAEMTQ010000128.1 GCA_016462185.1 Ilumatobacteraceae bacterium | reverse complement strand
AGCGCGGCGATCTTGGTGGTGCTGCGATTGGTGACGACTCGCAATTGCACTTCGATCGTTTGATTGAGCGCGAAAAGTTTGATCTTGAGTCTTATGCGCCGATGCGCGCGGGCGATGCGAGTTTTCATGCAGGTTGGGTGCTGCACGGTGCGCCCGCCAACGAGACTGCGACGATGCGTTCGGTGATGACGATTATTTATTTTGCTGACGGTGTTCGAGTTAGTGAGATCGACAGCCCGATGCGTCGTGCCGACAACGAGCGTTGGTTGGGTTCGTTGCCAACCGGTTCACTCGCTGCGTCGCCATTGAACCCTCTACTTTGGTCGCGTTAAAGAAATTCTGTATCGTTCGTCGTGATGAATTTGCACCCTTGGAATAAGTCATTTGTGTGGCAAAACCATATAGCCACGAGCGGTGTACTTACCCAAACACAGGTTGATCAATTCGACAGCGAGGGCTATGTCGTGGTCAACGACATTTTCACCTCAAGTGAATTAAAAGAACTCGTCGAAATCACTGATGCGGCGCAAGCAGAGGCTGCCGCACATTTGGCAGCACAACCCAATAAGCGAATCGCGATCTCAGAAATCGGGGCAATAACTTTTGCTGCCGAACTTGCTAGCCGCAAACCAGATATCCACAAATTTGTAAAGAACACAAAAATAATGGGAGCGTGCCGTGATCTTGTCGGCCCTGACGTGCGGATGTACCACGATCAAGCGGTCTACAAACAGATTGAAAAACCACGGAGGTTTCCGTGGCATCAAGACAACGGCTATCTATTCGTAGAGCCACAACACTATTTGACATGCTGGATCGCACTCAACGATGCAACTATCGAAAATGGCTGTCCACAAATAATCCCAGGGATTCACAAAAATGGAACTCTCTCGCACTACATGGTGTCAACTCTTGGATACGAATGTTTCGAAAATCCGCCGTCCACGCCAGTTGTTGCCGAGATCAAAGCCGGTGGTGCAGTTTTCTTTTCGTCACTAACTCCGCATCTCACTGGGCCAAATTGTTCAAACAATGTGCGCAAGGCATACATCGTGCAATATGCACGACACGATGCCTTAGTCATGGAAGGTAACGCTGGCGATGGTGGCCCAACAGGTAGCCACACAATTTCGAGCGAGCCGCGAGGAATCGCCGTTCTCGAATCAGGCCAGATCTGCGCTAACTGATTCTGCTTTGAGTCAAATCGCGCTCGGGGCGACTCAAGCCAAGCGATATTCAGATGCCGCGGGCCAACCATTTCGCACGTCGTGAGTGACACGCATATATACGTATATATACGTGTGCCGACTTGCGCCGACTAGAGCTGTGATTGCTTGATCAAGCGGGCGACATGCGGGGCGAACCAGCCCGCGTAACGCTCTTGCAGGTCGGCAAGCCGCCAGTCGTTGCCGCTTATTTTTTTGCGGCATTTTGCTGAGCCGCACCAACAGTCAAAAGCGAAGATTGTTTTCGTATCGCTCATCGCATAGTCGAAAGTGATCGCTTCGCCGGTTGCGATCTCGCGCATCGCGACAAGTGTTGTGCTGTCGGTGAAACCACAATTTGGTTCGCAACTATGGTTGATGTAGTCGACGGTGAGAAGTGCTTTGTTTGTAACGAGAAACGCGTCTTCATCAACTTGCAACAACTGACTGCGTTCACTGTCTGAAAGCGCGATTACTTCGCGTTCGGTGATGATCGACCCTCGCCAAATGGCGATGACTTCACCTTGTTTGAAGTTGCGTTCAGCAACGACGCCACGCCCGCGCGAACCTAACGAAACAACCTTGAGACCTGGCGCCGAATATGTTGTGTTGTCAGACATTTGTCTGCGTGTATTGCGCCACGATGCTCTATTGCGCGAGAGCGACGATCTCGATGTTGGTTTTGAATGCCATTAGATGATTTTTAGCACACGTGATGACCGATATCACACCAAATTGGGGATATCCCCTTCGTAATCAGCGAATTGAGCGAGTGACAGCAATTAAGGTTTTCGCGTTAGGAAAGTTTCACTCACAAAATCAAGGAGAATCCCCCCATGAGAAAAGTTATAGCACTAGCGCTTGTTGCAAGCATTTCGTTTGCAGCATGCGGAAGCGATGATGAAGCAGCAACCGAAGAG
>JAEMTQ010000008.1 GCA_016462185.1 Ilumatobacteraceae bacterium | reverse complement strand
ACCCGAACGAGAGGATGCTCAATTTCTTGATAGAGCTTTGTCAGATTCTGCTTTGATAAAGCATCAGTAAGCACACCTTCAACAAGACTCACCCCCAGCGCTTCATTGGCGGCAACACCACTGGCAATACTTTGAGAATCTGGCGCGTCAAAGTTCAATTGGCCGTTATCAGCTTTTGAATCAAGCTGCGAAATTTCAAAATTTGTAAAACGCGACACGACTTGTGCGATTTCATATCTTGACTCTGACGGGTCAAGTAAATATGCGGCGATAGCCGTGTCTAATTTCATTTCTTTCAAATCAATCCCAATTGCTTGCAGACTGCGCATGATCGGCTTGGCATTGTGTGCGCGAAACTTGAAGGCGCCGTTCAGAAGATCTTTGACGTCTTTGTTGCTTAATAAGCTCGAAGGAATCCAAGAAACTTCAAACTTTTTCGTGTTTGCGACCACTGCCAGACCCAATAGTTCTGATCGGCCAGCGTCACCCAACCAAGCAGCTGCAAGATCTGAAACTTCATTGCGTTGCAGAGCAGACAAAGCATCTTTTGATGATTTACATGTTTCGACTTGGGCCGAGATGCTCGAACCCTCTAATGACTCAGCGCTAGGTGATTGCGCAGGTTCAGCTGTTAGCTCGAGATTGGCAAAGTGCTTTGTCGCCTCGACAAATCGCGCATACATTGTCTTGAATTCGAAAGTCGCAAAGACTTCTTTTACTTCCTTGGCATTGGGAGACGGCGTCAGACTATGAATATCAACCGTGACCGGAGCGTCGCGACGCAGAATCATCAACTTTGCGTTTCGCAAAACTCTTTCACGACTTTCAATAAGCGCCTGTTTTAACTTTGGTGTCTGTTCATCGGCGTGATCAAAAACAGCTTCAATATTTTGGTACTTCGTGATCAACTTCGCCGCCGTTTTTTCACCCACACCAGGTACGCCATCGAGGTTGTCGCTTGGGTCGCCGCGCAATGCCGCATAGTCGGCATATTGTTTGGGCGTCACGCCGGTTCTCTCCAAGATTCCGGCTTCGTCATAAAGCGCGTAGTCACTAACACCACGCTTGTTATACAAAACACGAATATGTGGATCACACACGAGTTGGTAGTTGTCACGATCGCCCGTGACGATTATTAAATCATCACCTGCCTGCAATGCTTTTTCGGCAATAGTGGCGATCAGGTCGTCACCTTCAAAGCCTGCTGCATCTATCGCGACTACTCCCATCTTTGCCAACATCTCGCGAATCAAGTCAAGTTGCTGGTACAAAATGTCGGGTTGTGCTTCACGTTGAGCTTTGTATTCAGGCGCAGCATCATGACGAAATGTTTTTTCTCTACGATCAAACACGACTATCACGCCATCTGGCTTATGGTCACGCATCAACGTCAGCAACATTGATGTAAACCCATAAATTGCATTTGTCACTTGGCCAGATGCCGTCACCATGTCGGTGGGAAGCGCAAAAAAGGCCCGGTAGGCCAATGAGTTTCCGTCAAGGGCCATCAATTTCATAACTAGAAACTAGCCGTCACGCCGACTTGGCGATTCAACCCAGAAATCTGAGTCGTCTACGGATGAAGTGTGCCGTCGATTATTCGCTCGGCGATCTCGCCCATTTTCTTGCGCTCTGACATCGCCATGTTCTGAATATACGAAAACGAATCAGCCTCGGACATTTTAAATTGGTCAATCAGCACACCTTTTGCTCGGTCAATAAGCTTTCGAATTTCAAGTTGCGCTCCCAACACCTCAACTTCGCTGCTCAGTGCACGAAGTTCGCCAAACCTGGCGATCGCAAGTTCGATCGCCGGTATCAGGTCGTTCTTCTGAAACGGCTTGACCAAATATGCGAGAGCACCGGCGTCTCGTGCCTGCTCAATGACTTCTCGCTGGCTAAATGCAGTAAGAATTACGACTGGGCAGATTTTTTCTTTGGTGACTATGTACGCGGCCTCTAACCCAGACTTGCCGGGCATTTTGATATCAAAGATTGCTACGTCAGGTCTTAACTCGCGCACAAGATCAACCGCATGATCGCCGCGACCAACATCGCCGACAACGTCGTAGCCCTCTTCTTGCAAGGTTTCGCGTAAGTCCAAACGAATAATCGCCTCGTCTTCTGCTAAAACTATTCGCGTCGCCACGGGATGATGTCCTTTAGTTTCCTAATTTGTCTAATAGTTGATCTTGACGCAATTCATGCTCAGAAATTGTGTCAACTAAATATTGATGATAATTCGCGATTACTTCGAGATTACGTTGCGCTTCGTGATGCTCTAAAGCTGCGTCAGGCGTCTCGGCGACCATAGCCCGAATCTCTTTTTCATGTGCTTCGCTTCCAACGAATTCGAGTTGCTCTGCAGTAATGCGCAGTTGGTCGCGCAATTCGCGCAGTGACTGAGAACCACGGCGCAATCGCCGCTCGACGAATCGATCGTTGAGGTTCTTTGTACTCATGATTTAAGTGTACGGATCATCATTAGTGCGAAGTGCCCGAGGCGGGAGTCGAACCCGCACACCCTTTCAGATAACGGATTTTGAGTCCGTCGCGTCTGCCATTCCGCCACTCGGGCTTGACGTCTTAGCGTATCTAGCAATATCTTCTGCCCACACTGAGCACGACTGCGTAAGTCTGCTGTTTCTTCTACGATGGGGGTAACACGAAAGGCTCTCACTGACGATGCTCGCATTTACCTTTCCTGGTCAAGGATCACAACGACCAGGCATGGGCAAACCTTGGGTTGACCACGAAAGTTGGGAGCTCGTCACTGAAGCATCCGAGATTGCTGGTCGTGATGTAGGCGACCTGCTTTTGAACGCTGACGCTGAAACTCTAAAAGACACTCGCAATGCTCAACTAACAACTTTCGTCTCAAGTTTGATGGTGCTTGATGCTGTTGAGCGACTCGGTTTTGAGCCAAGTCTTTGTGCCGGTCATTCGCTTGGCGAATACACAGCCCTGACGGCCAACGGTGCGCTCGGGTTCGATGATGGCGTTCGACTAGTAATCGAACGCGCGGCGGCGATGCACGATGCAGGGACAGAATCGCCAGGTGTGATGTCTGCAGTTTTAGGTCTAGATGACGAACAAGTTGAGACTGCCTGTCGTCGCGCCGATAGTGATGTCTGGGTTGCAAACTTCAATGCGCCTGGCCAGGTCGTTATTGCAGGCTCACCCACCGGTGTTCAACTTGCATCTGAACACGCCAAAGAACTGGGGGCAAAACGAATAATGGCGCTTCCTGTTTCAGGTGCTTTTCACACACCGCTGATGGCGCCGGCTCGCGATCGACTTAGAGAAGCAATTGCAACGGCCAAGCCTCGAGACTCAGATGTTCCAATCGTGTCAAACGTTGACGCAAAAGCTCACAGTCACGGCAACGAATGGACCACTCTGCTGTCGGCCCAACTCTCGAGCCCAGTGCGCTGGAAGCAATGTTTGCAGACGATGTTTGAAAGCGGGATAAAAGATTTCGTAGAGCTTGGGCCCGGTGGCGTGCTCACGGGCATGGCCAAACGCACGATTGAGTCGGCGCGAACTTTAAGTATTAGTACCCCTGACGAGCTCGACAAACTAATTGAATGGATCGGCGCATCATCGCTGCCTACTCAAGAACTGCACGAAGGCGAACATCTCTTCGCAGTTGAGCGCTTGGTTGTCAGCCCAGGTGCAGGTGTATTTGTGCCGAATGCGAAAATCGCCAACGGCGCGCGCATTAGCGTTGGAGATGTGATTGGCATGGTCGGCGACCAAGAAGTTAGATCGTTGTTTGACGGAATTTTGCAGAACTACATCAGTGTTGATGGCGAACGTTTAACCCCTCACCAACCAGTCGCATGGTTGAGAACGATTTGATGAGCATTTAATGCCCGTGATTCCGAGAAGTGCGATCGGCGCAAGATTTATCGGCTGGGGCACGGCCTTGCCAGAAAAAGTTGTCACCAATGAAGAGCTTTCAAAAACTATGGATACAACTGACGAGTGGATCCGCGAACGCACAGGAATAGAACGTCGCCACATTGGTGGAACAACCGCAAGTTTGTCTATTGAGTCAGGCCGAAAAGCAATCCAGATGGCGGGCATTGATCCGCTCTCGATAGACGCACTCGTATTGTCGACCACGACACCTGATCGAACAGTGCCAGCGACGAGCGCCGCTGTGCAACATGGTCTGGGTTTACGCTGCGGTGCGTTCGACGTGAATGCTGCATGTTCAGGTTTCGTTTATGCGCTTGTCACGGGGCACGGATTAATCGCAATGGGTATGAAGCGAGTGTTAGTAATCGGCACCGACACTCTGTCAAGAATCACCGATTGGACAGATCGCAACACCGCAATTTTGTTTGCCGATGGTTCTGGTGCAGCAGTTATTGAAGCAGTCACTGGGCCAGGTCAATTGATGGGTTGGGATTTTGACGCCGACGGCTCGCTTGAAGAACTGCTCTACGCCGAAATCGGTGGAACTCTGCACATGGATGGCAAAGAGGTATTTCGTCGAGCAGTACGAATCATGGTTGACTCGGCCGAGAAATCTCTCAAAGCATCTGGCCTAACTGCGAACGAGATCGATCTAGTAGTGCCCCATCAAGCCAATGTTCGAATCATTGAGGCAGCGTGCAAACGTCTAGACATACCAATGAGCAAGACGGCGATAGTTCTTCAAGAAACAGGCAACACTTCTTCGGCGTCTATTCCGTTAGCGCTATTTGATGCGGTCGCCAACTCTCGAGTCAAGTCGGGAGACAATGTCTTGCTTGTTGGCTTTGGTGCCGGAATGACTGCGGCTAGTGCCGTTATAAAATGGAATCAATCATGAGTCGTGTCGTCTTAATAACTGGTGGCTCTAAAGGCATCGGGCTCGCCTGCGCGCAACACTTTGCCAAACTTGGCGACAAAGTAGCGATCACGTATAACAGCACGAAACCTACCGGCGACTTTTTCGCAGTCAAGTGTGACGTGACATCACAAGAGCAAGTTGATGCAGCCTTTGCCGAAGTCGAAGCAAAGCTTGGACCAGTGCAGGTTTTGGTTTCAAATGCAGGAATCACGAAAGATTTATTGCTCTTGCGGATGAACGAAGTTGATTTTGCCTCGGTAGTTGATGCAAACCTGACTGGTGCATTTCGAGTTTGCAAGCGCGCAACCCAAAGCATGCTTCGGGCGCGATCGGGACGAATTATTTTGATGTCATCTGTTGTTGGTTTGCTCGGCTCTGCAGGTCAAGCCAACTACGCAGCATCAAAGGCTGGACTAATTGGATTTGCTAGATCTCTTGCGCGCGAACTCGGCTCACGCACCATCACTGTCAATGTCGTGGCACCAGGACCAGTCGAGACAGATATGACGAATGCATTAACGCAAGAGCAACGTGACAACATGCTCGGTGCCGTACCACTTGGTCGAATGGCTACTCCACAGGAAATTGCGGGCGTAGTCGCATTTCTTGCTTCGCAAGATGCTGCTTACATAACCGGCGCAGTAATACCAGTCGATGGTGGTCTAGGCATGGGGCACTAGACTTATCGCATGGACCAACAACTATTTGACCGATTTAAAAAATGCGCCGTAGATGTTTTGGCGGTAGATGCCGCAAAGATCACAATGGAAGCCAGCTTCAAAGATGATCTTGGCTCAGACAGCCTCGACCTAGTCGAATTTGTCATGGCTCTCGAAGAAGAGTTCGGCATCTCAGTGCCTGAAAGCGATCTCGAAGGCGTCGACACTGTCGGCAAGGCCTTCAATCTTGTGACTGCAAAAGTCTCTTAATACCGCAACAGCACTAATCGTTATGCAGGGTGCTGGCCATCGAGTTGCAATTACCGGATACGGAGTTGTGGCTCCGTGCGGAATTGGCAAACAAAATTTCTGGAAGGGCCTATTAGGTCCTGGTACAACAGGAAGTGTCACTGTTGAAGTCTCAGAATGGGATCCTGCCCCGTATTTTGACGGACCAAAAGAAGTGCGTCGCGCAGATCGATGCGAACAATATGCGCTTGCCGCTGCAAAAGAAGCAATCGAACAGTCTGGTTCCTTACCATACGACTTAACCCGCATCGGCACAATTTTTGGCACAGGCATCGGCGGGCTTCGCACTCTCGAAGAACAAGTAGTTGTTCGTGTTGAAAAAGGCGAACGACGTGTTTCACCATTTTTAGTTCCAATGATGATGTCAAATGCATCTGGCGCCGCGATCTCAATGCGCTACGGATTCCAAGGTCCAGCAGAAACAATCTGCACCGCATGTGCAGCCGCGACACACGCTCTGGGTTACGCGGCTCGGCTAATTGCGTGGGGTCGTTGTGATGCCGTCGTCTCAGGTGGTGCAGAATCAGCAGCAACAGTCACCGCAGTTGCAGGCTTTGCAAATATGACTGCTCTCTCGACGACTAAAGTCAGCAAACCATTTGATGCAACACGTGATGGATTTGTTTTCGGTGAAGGCTCAGCAGTATTTGTTCTTGAGCGACTCGATCTTGCCGTCGCACGCGGCGCAAAGATTTATGGCGAAATATTGGGTGCTGGTAGCAATGCTGACGCGCACCACATCACTGCCCCATCGCCTGGCGGAGTTGGCGCAATCGCCTGCATGAAACTTGCACTAGATGACGCGGGGCTAACCCCTGATCAAATTAAACAAGTGAATGCGCACGGAACTTCTACTCCGCTCAATGATTCTGCTGAAGCACAAGCAGTTGCAAATGTATTCGGTGCTTCAAAACCTCCGATGACATCAATCAAAGGTGTGACTGGACATCCTCTTGGTGCAGCCGGTGCGCTCGAAGCAGCCGCCGTGTTGCTTTCATTCGAACACAAGTTGATTCCACCAACTGCGAACACAACGGTCGTCGATCCAGAGATGAAAGATGTTGACATCGTCATCGGAAGCGCACGACCGTGGGAGCCAGGACCAACAATTTCGAACAACTTTGGCTTTGGCGGTCACAACGGCTCGATAATTCTCGCGCCGTATAAGAATTAGACGTTAAGCGTCAACAATTACAAACAACAGCTCGCATTCGCATGCGATTTCACCGTTAACTTTGGCGACACCAGAGCCCTTGCCAGCACGAGCAGACATTCGGCCAAGACTCACCGACATTTCGAGCACGTCACCTGGAATAACTTGTCGCCTAAAACGTGCACCGTCTAAACCACCAAATAGAGGCAACTTGCCTTTGAACTTTTCATCGCTCAAAATCGCACACGCACCAACTTGGGCAATTGCTTCGCACATCAAGACCCCAGGAAGCGTTGGGCGACCAGGAAAATGACCTGCAAAGAAGTTTTCGTTACCAGTCAGACGCCAAATACCGGTAGCACTTTGGCCAGGTTCTAGCGCGGTCAATTCATCAACAAACAAAAACGGTGCACGATGTGCGATCAACTCGCTTGGCGATGGAAAATTAGTCACTTGCCGAGAGCTTCCAGCAAATTTGTTGGCGTATCTTTAGGTGAGACCTTGTACCAAGCGTGCAGAATCTTGCCCTTCTCATCAATTAAAAATGCCGATCGCTCAATTCCCATATATTCGCGCCCATACATCGACTTCTTTTTCCAAACTTTGTAGGCCTTAGCGACTTTATGCTCAGTGTCAGCGAGCAAAGTAAAACCTAGGTCAAACTTTTTATCAAACTTAAGTTGCTTGGCTGGCTCATCGGGGCTGACGCCGATTATCGCAGTTTTGCCGATGTCTTTGCGAATGTCACGCAATAGACACGACTGAACAGTGCAACCCGGGGTATCAGCCTTCGGATAAAAGTAGAGCAACACTTTTTTGCTGGTGAAGTCTTTCAGCGAAACTTTTTTTGAGTTTTGATCAAGAAGCGAAAGCGCCGGGGCTTTGTCGCCTGTTTTAAGCATGACAACAATTTAGCGTTTAGACGACAGTGGACTGTCAATGGCTGCGCGAACCTCGGCAACATAATTGGCTACCGAATCGGCGCCTTCGTCTAACAACCGCCGAACAACAGAGGCTCCTTGAATAACTCCATCGGCAACGGTGCATGCTTGGCGGGCTTGCTCTGCATTAGATACACCAACCCCCACCAAGACGGGCATGTCGGTAATTTTTTTCAATCTAGTCGCCATTGCTACTGCTGTTGTCGCAAGTTCACTTCGTTCACCTGTAACACCAAGCAACCCGACGGCATAAACGAAACCACGCGCACGCTCGACCACACGTGGAAGACGTTCATCGGGCGCAGTTGGTGCGGCCAGCATCACCGTTTCAATTGGCGCAGCATCAGCCGACTCGCACCAGATCGGCGACTCTTCAAGTGGAAGATCAGGAACAATCGCAGCAACTACACCTGCTTCACGCAGCGCATTCGCAAATCGTGCGTGTCCCGCACGAAAAACCGTGTTGTAATAACACATCACAATCAGTGGAACGTCAACGTCGACCGAACGCAGCTCATGCAAAATAGAGGTCGGTGTTGCGCCGTCGCGAAGAGCTTTTTCAGAAGCCATCTGGATAATTGGTCCGTCCATGACTGGATCGGAAAACGGAATGCCGATTTCAATTGCATCGGCGCCATTGGCCGCCGCACCACGAATTGCATCAATCCAACCTGTGAGTCCACCCGTTATATAAGGAACAAGAATTTTGCGACCAGTTGTTCGAATCTCGCGAAGTCGAGTCTCGAGAGCGCCTGGTTGATGTGCGGCCAGTTTCATGTTGATTCGAAGAACTTACTCAGCTCAACTGATCGCCAAGAATCGTCATCATTTGGGCAACGTCTTTGTCGCCACGACCAGAGAGATTCATCAAAACAGTTTGACCCTGAATCTTTGGTGCTTCTTTTGTAATCCAAGCAACAGCGTGCGCACACTCAAGCGCAGGAATTATGCCCTCGGCGCGGGCCATCAGCTTGAAACCCTCGATGACTTCTTGATCATTGACACTTGGATATTCGGCGCGACCGACCGACGCAAGATACGAATGCTCAGGACCTACTCCTGGGTAATCAAGACCCGCGCTGATCGAATGTGCTTCTTGAACTTGTCCGTATTCATCTTGCATCAAAAAACTCTTCATGCCGTGCACCACGCCGGGTGTTCCGCGACCGACCGCTGCACCACCGGCTGGCTCAACACCCACGAGTCGAGTCTTTGCATCAATGAACCCCGAGAAGATTCCCATTGCATTTGAGCCACCACCAACACAAGCGACGACGATGTTCGGATCTGCTCCGTCACACATTTCGCGAAATTGTTTTCGTGCTTCTTTGCCAATCACGCTTTGAAATTGTCGCACCATAAACGGATACGGATGCGGACCCATAACCGAACCAATGCAGTAATAACTTGTCTCAACACTTGCCACCCAGTCACGCATCGCTTCATTTACAGCGTCTTTCAAAGTGCGACTTCCTGAATTTGCGGCTTCAACTGTTGCTCCAAGAAGTTTCATGCGGAAAACATTCAATGATTGGCGCTCAACATCGACTGCACCCATGTAAACCTTGCACTCAAGGCCGAGCAATGCGGCTGCGGTCGCCGATGCGACACCGTGCTGACCCGCACCAGTCTCGGCAATGATTCGCTTTTTACCCATTCGCTTTGCGAGCAGGGCTTGACCCAGAACGCTGTTGATTTTGTGTGAACCAGTGTGATTGAGATCTTCGCGTTTCAGAATTAGTCGAATACCCAATTGCGCCCCGAGATTGTGACACTCAGTCAAAATCGAAGGACGCCCCGCATACTCGCGCAGTAAATCATCTAGTTCAGTTCGAAATAAAGAGTCGTTCCACGCATCAGCGAACGCTGCTTCAAGTTCTTCACATGCTGGCACCAAGGTCTCTGGCACGAATCTTCCGCCAAACTCGCCGAACCGCCCGTCGGCACCCGGGGTCAACAACTCAGTCGGAATCGGTTTGGCGTCCACGGATCTAAATGTATCCCTCGGCGGCCGAGCGCGACGCCTCAATAAAGTTTTTCAATTTAATTGGGTCCTTGTATCCATGGCTTTTTTCGACTCCGGACGAAACGTCAACACCCCAAGGTTCAACTTGTGCGATTGCGTCTCCCACATTTTCGGGGGTCAGTCCACCCGCGAGCAAGATTCGTAAGCCAGACGGTATTTCGCTCAGCAGGCTTCGATCGAATTCGACGCCGGAGCCGGGGTTGGGTGAATCAACCAAAATCAAATTTGTTTGAAACTCATCGGCGGTTCGCGCCTCAACCGAACCGGCAGCAACCGCTTTAATCACCCAATGAATCTCTTTCATCACGTCAGAAACATGGCGAGTTGATTCATGACCATGCAATTGCGCACCAAACACCCCTGCCTCTCGCACCGTGTCGATTACGCGTTGTGGATGCTCGTCTCTGAAGACGCCAACCGTGATTATGTTCTGAGGTAGCCGCCTAACAATATCTTTTACACGCTGCGGTGCTACTTGACGTGGCGAAGGCGCAAATACGAAACCAAGCGCGTCTGCACCTAACGCAACAGCCAACAAAGCGTCTTGTTCGTTGGTGATGCCACAGATCTTGATAAACATCTACACCCGCAATTCGCGCAGGCTTGTTGCGATGTCATTTGAAGTAACCAGCGACTCGCCCACCAAGATCGCGTGGTAGCCCGCGTCGCGCAGACTTTGAGCATCGGCTCGGGTTCTTACGCCCGATTCGGCAACACGAACAACGTTTGCTGGCATTTGTGCAGCCATGCGAACCGCACGTTGATGGTCAACTTCAAAAGTCTTTAAATCTCGCTGATTAACACCAATCATTGACGCACCAATATTTAGAGCGATTTCGAGTTCAGGCTCATCATGCACTTCAACAAGAGTGTCGAGCGATAGTTCATCTGCCAATTTCTTAAACTCGGTCAATTCTTGAACACTTAGAGCCGCCACGATCAACAACACACAATCAGCACCCATAATTCGAGCGTCACAAACATCGTTTGACGACACCGTAAAGTCTTTTCGTAAAACCGGTAAAGCAACACTGCTGTGCGCCTGCTGCAAATCTTCGATACTTCCGCCAAAAAAGTCTTGGTCCGTAAGAACAGACAGACAACTTGCGCCACCTTGTTCGTACTGCTGCGCAATTTGTGTTGGATCTAAATTTTGATTCAGCGCACCACGCGATGGAGACCGTCGCTTAATTTCTGTAATCACGGCCAGTGAATTGACCGAATCGGTTCTGATTCGATCAATAAACCCTCTTGGTTGCGCAACTTTTGCTGCGATTGCGACTAAATCTTTTGTATTTCGCGTGTCTCGCTGCGCGGTTGTTCGATGTTGCTCGACGATCTTGTCTAGATACAAGAACTAAAGCCCCTTGCCACCGATCGGCGTGAGAAACGAAAACTCTGGTGCTCCATCAATAAACGGCATGAGTGACTTTGACCAAGCTTTGAATGCCTCTGAACCCATATGCAAGTTCGCAGCGTCTTGGTCGGCGTAAAGCTCGTAAAACCAAACCGTGTTTGGATCTACCGCATCGTGATGAAACGCATAAAACTGTGTGCCAGTTTCGCCTTTGGCTGTGTCGATGCCAGGCATTACGCCCTTAGTCATCTCATCGCGCTGACCCTCTTTAATTTTTAACTTAACTACCACTGCGACCTTTGCCATAACTTGCTCCTCTATATTTTGTTGATATTTAGTTTTTACATCTTATTTTTCAATAGATAATTTTCTCTAGTAGCCCAATCTTTGTGATAGTTCGGCAACAAGCGAGTCAATTTTGACACGACTCTGAGCGGTTGAGTCACGCTCACGAATTGTTACCGAATTGTCTTCCAAAGAGTCAAAATCGACAGTTACACAATATGGCGTACCGATTTCGTCTTGACGACGATACCGACGACCAATCGCCTGAGTCTCGTCAAAGTCGCACATGTAACGCGCACCCAACATTGCGTGAATCTGTTTAGCGAGTGGCATCAACGTGTCTTTCTTAGACAACGGCAACACTGCGACTTGATACGGAGCAAGACGCGGGTGCAAACGCAACACAGTTCGCGGTTCATCGTTCACAATATCTTCGTCGTATGCAGCCAATAAGAACGCGGCCATCGTGCGGTTTGCACCGGCAGCTGGCTCAACAACATAGGGCACATAACGCTCGTTAGTCGTCTGATCAAAATATTCAAGTTTCTGCCGCGAATGCTCGGCGTGCTGTTTCAAGTCATAATCAGTGCGCTGGGCGATACCTTCAAGTTCACCCCAGCCCCACGGAAATTTAAATTCAATGTCGCTAGTGCCAGCCGAGTAGTGCGAAAGTTCGTCTTTAGCGTGCTCGCGAATCCGCAACATGTCGGCTGGGATACCCAAGTCGATATACCACTGCATGCGCGACTTG
The DNA here is from genome assembly GCA_016462185.1 of Ilumatobacteraceae bacterium. Lineage (GTDB taxonomy): Bacteria > Actinomycetota > Acidimicrobiia > Acidimicrobiales > Ilumatobacteraceae > BACL27. Next base: position 16,194 of record JAEMTQ010000008.1, on the reverse strand, counting down.
CACCAATAGTCGTACCACTTCGCACTTTCGCTTGGTGGAACGAAGAATTCAAGCTCCATCTGTTCAAACTCGCGCGTGCGAAAAATAAAGTTACCAGGAGTAATTTCATTTCTGAAACTTTTACCCACTTGCGCAATTCCAAATGGTGGCTTCTTGCGACTCGTCTGCAAAACGTTGGCAAAATTGACGAACATTCCTTGCGCAGTTTCTGGGCGAAGATAAACAGTTGCTCCCTCGCCTTCGATCGGGCCGGCGTGCGTCTTGAACATCAGATTGAACGCGCGGGCGTCTGTAAATGTGCAACCTTTTTTAGATTGCGGACAATCCCGATCGTCAAGTTGGTCTTGTCGAAATCGTCGCTTGCAGACCGTGCAATCAACAAGCGGATCGCTGAAGTTGCTCAAGTGTCCACTGGCTTCAAAGACTTGGGGTGCTCCCAGAATCGCGGCATCAATTAGAACGACGTCGTCACGTTGCTGAACCATCGTGCGAACCCAAGCATCTTTAACGTTGCGCAACATCAACGAGCCAAGCGGGCCGTAGTCATACGACGAACGGAAACCACCGTAGATTTCGCCACTCGGATAGACGAATCCGCGACGCTTACAAAGGTTGACGATTTGGTCTAAATCTTGCGCTGGCACCCATTCAGACTATTACAACCAGATGATGAATTATGGGCAGGATTACTTTCTTAGCGTTCGGGACTCTCAAAAACTGCGACAGATTTGAGTCGTCGCTCAAGATGATGCTCCATACATTTTGTGGCCAAATCTGAGACCTCATGAGTTGCGGTACTTTCAGGCATAGCAAGCGCAAGATTCAACTGACCACCGACGATGTTGCGAATGATCGTGAACGCTTCAGCAGAAACAGTTACGCCACTGCGACACGAACGGCATTGTCCCCCGCCACGAAATAAGTCGAATGCAATCAACTCGTCGCCAGGTGCGCCACAACCGACACATGAGTCCACATGTGCACCAACGCCTTCGACCACGAGAAGTTTGAAATAAAAAGCCGCAAGTACAAGCGTTGAATCATTTTCAGAGAGCCAATCCAAAGCTCCGACGAGCATCTTGTAAAGGTGCTGAGTGGGCTCGCCATCCATGCCAAGTTGGTCTACTGCTTCGAGCATTGCCAAACCTCGAGTCAAACGATCTAAGTCGCTGTACAAACCGCGGGCACTAGTCACAAGTTCGACTTGGCTCACGGTATCTAAGTCTTTTCCTTTGCTGAGCAAAATATCAACATGACTAAGTGGTTCGAGTCGAGCGCCGAAGCGCGATGACATTTTTCGCACGCCATTTGCAACGGCACGAACTTTGCCGTGTTCTTCTGTCATCATCACAATTATTCGGTCAGCTTCGCGCATGTCATAAGTGCGCAATACAACTGCTTTATCGCGATACAAACTCACGAGTCGACACCACCAAATCGTCGGTCACGACGCTGAAAATCGCCGATCGCCATCTGAATGTGCTCTACATCGCACTTCAACCAAGGAACATTCAGAAATACAAGTTCACTGTATGCAAGTTCCCACATCAAAGATTCGGGCACACGTGTCGGCGAACCCAAAATTAAAACCAAGTCTGGTTCGCCAGACGCGGGAGAGAGCAAAGTCGCAGCGAGCTTTGCTTCGTCAATTGCTTGGCTGCTGCTTAGTTGGGCGACGGCATTGATAAATCTTTCTTGACCGTCAGCGCAAGTGTCAATAACAACAATCAAACCATCCGCGGCTACTACAGATACACGATCACCTGCACGTTGCCCACCAAATGTTTGAAGAATTGCATTGCAGATCGTCGTTCGATCAAGTGCGCTACACGATCCCGAATATGGATAAATCGAAAGCCAGCGAACACCAACTCCACTAACTGAGCGAACCAGCGCATCAATTTGCGTCTTCCATTGAGCTGGCGTCGTTTCAAGCCACTCAGCAACAGTTCCCGCACACACCAAGACATGGGCCAAGTCACCAGTTACATCACGCGTTGTCTTGACCATGCACTTATTCTCTCACTTTCAAACGCCTCAAGTAGCCAACCCAGAGTTGTTAGCGTTCAATAAATGAATTCCAAACCCCTTCATGTGGCCTGCATCATGGATGGCAATGGAAGATGGGCGCGAAAGCGCGGTCTCCCGCGCACTGCTGGCCACACAGCCGGCGAAGAGTCGCTCGCCGATATTGTTCGTGCCGCATCGAAGCGTGAAGTTGACTATCTGACGGTGTTCGGTTTTTCAACTGAAAACTGGGTGCGTCCACGCGCCGAAGTGCGGCATATTTTGGGCCTGCATAAAAAACTGTTCGGGCGAATCAATGAGCTCAACGAAAATAATGTCAGGGTCAATTGGATTGGTCGACCATTTGATGAGCCAGGCTCTCGCACCCCTTTATATGTGCAGCGAGCAATTCGTAAAGCCATTGAAGACACGGCCGACAACACTGGCATGGTGCTGACGGTTGCCTTTGATTACGGCTCACGTAGCGAGCTGACCCGTGCCGCAACCGAACTTGTCAGTAGTGGCGAAGAACTGACACCTCTAAACCTTCAAAACCGACTTTACGATTCAACTTTGCCTCCTGTTGATGTGCTCGTGCGAACTTCAGGTGAGTCACGCATCTCGAATTTCTTGTTGTGGCAAATCAAGTCGGCACATATTTATTTCACCGAGCGACCATGGCCTGATTTTGATGATGTCGATCTCGATGCAGCAATCGCATTAACGAAGATTTAAGAAGTTTCAATGACTGCCAATCTCGCCGATCAAGAAATTCTTGATGCCTTACGTCGTGTCACGACAGAACTTTCAAACGCCGAAGAACGCCAGGGGCAAGATGAGATGGCAGTTTTGGTGGGCCGTGCATTACGCAAAAATCGTCACCTTATTGTTCAAGCCGGTACGGGCACCGGCAAAACTCTTGGTTATCTCGTTCCAGCCGTGGTGTCGGGCAGACGAATTGTCGTCTCAACTGTCACAAAAGCGTTGCAAGATCAGCTGTCGCAAAATGACCTGCCACTGCTGGCTTCAGCACTCAACCCGACGCTAGAACGTCCGCTCACTTGGACCGTTTTGAAGGGGCGCAGCAACTACTTGTGCCGTCAACGAATTGCTGAACTTGCAGATCAAAAACAGTCACGACTTGAACTTGACGATGTCTCGCCACGAACAAAGTCGGATATCAAAAAACTTATCGAATGGTCGCAGATCACTGAGACGGGCGACGAAGGCGAATTGGATTGGCAGCCTCAACGCATTGCGTGGTCAAAGGTAAGTGTCACCAGCGAAGAATGCCCTGGTGCATCACGATGTCCGCAAGGTGAAAGTTGTTTTTCCGAGCGAGCTCGTGCAGAAAGCCAAACTGCTGATGTCGTCATTGTCAACGGTTGGCTCTACGCCCTCGACATCGTCACAGAAGGCACAATCATCGGCGAACACGACGTTGTGATTTTTGATGAAGCCCACGAACTCGAAGATGTCGTCACAGATTCGGCAGGTCTTGCACTTTCGCCAAGTCGAATTACAACTATCGGTTCGGCAATGCGCTCGATAATTCGCGACGATGCAATGTCGGGCGGATTTGCCAAAAGTGCTGCGCGCCTGCGTGATGCGATCGTGCCGTTTATTAATAAGCGAGTCGTTTTGCCCTTAGATGAAGAGTCTCGCGAAACGCTCGTCGAGGTGCGAGGTCGAGCCAGCGAAGCACTTGAATCGCTGAGAACGATCGCCACTAAAGATGAATCTGCCAAACAACGAAAACTTCGTGCTCAATCACTTTGCACGCGGTTCATCGACGATTTAGATCTGGCGCTCACCGACCGCAGTGGCTATGTTGCTTACGTCGCTGGATCACCCGACCGTTGCTCACTTGAAATGAGGCCTCTCAATATTGGCCCTACTTTGCACGAAGCGGTCTGGTCGAAACGAACTGCGATTCTGACGAGTGCAACGATCCCGACCAATTTGCCACAACGAATCGGCCTCCCAGCCGAGAGCTTTGATGCGTGTCATGTTGCCAGCCCGTTTGACTACGAAAACAATTCACTTCTCTACTGCGCATCACACTTGCCCGACCCCGCCCAAGGAATGCGCGACAAAGCAGTGCATAACGAAATTGAAGAATTGATTAATGCAGCCGGTGGTCGAACTTTGGCGCTATTTACGAGTTACGCCAGACTCAACGCCGCATACAGCGCGCTTGAAGACAAACTTGAATTCAAGATCCTCAAACAAGACGACCTTCCAAAAATGGAACTGCTGCGTAAATTTGCGGAAAGCGAAGCAACATGTCTCTTTGCAACGCAGAGCTTCTTTCAAGGCGTTGATGTGCCCGGCCAAACTCTGAGTCTCGTGATTATTGACCGACTTCCATTTCCTGTGCCAACAGACCCACTGATGAGCGCAAGACGAGACGCATTTGGAAAGTCAGCGTTCACCGCTATCGACATTCCGATTGCTGCAACAAAACTGGCACAAGCGGCGGGTCGACTAATCCGCACACAAACAGATCTTGGCGTAGTCGCAGTTCTCGACCCAAGGCTTGTGACAAAAGGTTATGGCAAAACAATTATTGAGATGTTGCCGCCGATGGAGTTCACTAACAAATTGGCGCGCGCCAAAGAATTTTTAACTTACGCAGTCAGTAGTCGATAACCCATACCGCGAACTGTCGCAATAATCTTCGGATCATCTGGCGAATCTTCAATCTTTACTCTGAGTCTGCGAATGTGCGCATCAACAAGACGGCTATCGCCCAAGTATTCGTAACCCCACACAAGTTCAAGCAGTTGATCTCGCGATAAAACCTTGTTGGCGTGTTCCATAAAAATATGCAGCAGTCGATATTCAGTCTTAGTTAGCGGAAGCTCAACACCACCTTTCAAAACAATCCCTTGGTCGCTGCGCATCTCAACGTCGCGAACAATGAATCGGTCAAGTTCTGTCGCCGAGGCTGACAACAGAGTTGTGCGTCGCAAGGCTGCACGAATTCGAGCTGCAAGTTCTTTTGCAATGACAGGCTTTGTCACATAGTCGTCGGCTCCAGCTTCGAGACCTGCAACTAAGTCGTGTGTGTCAGTCTGCGCTGTGACCATGATGATCGGAACGAGACTCTTGTTGCGCAACTCGCGACAAACATCGAAACCCGACATGTCTGGAAGTCGTAGGTCAAGCAACACCAAATCAACCGACTCGGTTTCGAATGCGACAAGACCTGAGTTACCGTCGGCGGCTTCAACTACTTTGTAGCCCTCGTCTTCAAGCGCCAAGCGCAAAGCAGCACGAATGTCTTGATCGTCTTCGATAAAAAGCAAAGTCTGCACGGTGCTCTATTCTGCCCCTAAGAACTGTTTTGTTACAGAAATAGCACACTTTTATCCAAGTTCTGTCAAATTCGCCAAGCAGTATGGGGATGTCACACCGGCGGGAAGTCATGCTCCCCTTTGACCCCCGCCGGTGGGGGTTGACAAAAATCCCGCAATGCTTGAGGTGTGATCGAGCATCCTGCGATGGATTCAAAACCAGTGTTTCGTTCGCTATCAAGTGCTCGCACCAACTTGCGCAATCTTCGTGGGCTACGTGGCCGAATGGTTTTGTATTTCAGTCTCAGTGCGCTTGCTGCGGCAGTTTCTTTGAGCGTTGTCACATATGCGACAACTCGTAGTTACCTTCTCAATCAAAGATCTGAGGTCGCTACAAGCCAAGCAATCAATAACGCTCAGTTGTTGCAGACATTGATTGGTTCAAACCGCACCGACGCTGGCGACATCGTGACCAATATTCGTAGCGAAAGTGGTGGCTACGCAGTTCTTCATCTGAGCCAAGAAGATACGTTTTTTGCACAAGAACCATTGCGCTTTACACAATCAAATTTGCCAATTGATCTTTTGACATCAACCCTTGCCGGAAAAAACGGTAGACAGCGCTTCGAATTTAACGGGCAACCATACGAAGCACTCGGAATTTCTATCGATTCAATCTCGGCGCATTACTTTGAAGCATTTCCTTTAAATGACGTTGAGCGCACCCTGAATACGATTCGCACGACTTTGATCCTCGGAATTTTATTGATCACAATTGTTGGTGGTCTATTGGGTTTTTCAACCAGCAATAGTGTGTTGCGACCGCTACGCAGAGTTGCGTCTGTCGCCACCAACATTGCTTCAGGTGGTCTTGATGTTCGACTTGAAGACGAACGAGACCCAGAGCTTGCGCGATTGGCTGAATCGTTTAACAACATGGTTGATGCGGTGCAAAGTCGCATTCAACGCGAAACTCGTTTCGCTAGCGATGTGAGTCATGAATTGCGATCACCAGTTACGGCTCTGGCTGCGGCAGTTGAAGTGATGCAATCACGCCGCGAAGACCTGAGCGAACGCAACCAACAAGCGTTTGACATTATTTCTAGTCAAGTTCGTAGATTTGATCGCACCGTTTTAGATCTACTCGAACTTTCACGCCTTGACGCAGGCGCTGGCCAATCTCAAAACGAAACTGTCAACTTGGCAGATTTGGTGAAACGAGTCTCGCAACGACATGGCTTCAGCGAAGTTGAATTCACCACAACTCTTAATGCAAATGACCAAACAGTTCTCGACAAGCGCCGCATCGAGCGGATTGTTTTGAACCTGCTTGAAAACGCTCGCGACCACGCGGGTGGCGCAACCGCGCTAATGGTCACAGGTGACCAAACTTCATTGCGAATCGTTGTAGAAGATAGTGGTGCTGGTGTGGCGCAAAGCGAACGTGAACGAATCTTTGAACGATTTGCTCGCGGAACGGCATCACGCAACAGCACGGGCAGTGGTCTTGGGCTCGCAATTGTGCAAGAACATGCAAGCGCCCTTGGCGGCAAGGCATGGGTTGAAACAAACAGCAACGGCGGCGCGAGGTTCATAGTTTCACTCGAGCGCAAACTTCCAGATGAATCCGGCGAGTTACAAATTACGTTATGAAATTTTTCGACAAGACTCTTGGTCGGCGAGCTTCATTGCTAGTTATTACGACGATATTTTTTGGTGCATGTGGCGTACCGAGCGCGAGCATGGTTGTTCAAATCCCTGAATCTGAACTTCCGGTTGAACTAAACCAACAGGCAACCACCTCGACAACTAGTTCAACTCTTGTACCCGAGTCTGCAAAAGATACAACATCATCTATCCCTGAAGTCGTTTCAGAACAAGTAGAGCTCTATTACATCAGCGCCAATCGAGTTGTGGCGACGAACATTTCAGTAGCCAGCCCAGCGACAACCTCGCAGGTTTTGGCTGCGCTAGTTGCAGGCCCACCAGGTGGCGATAACGGGTTCGGTTTGCGAAGTGCATTGCCAAAGAATTTGAGTGCCACTGTTGCAATTTCGAAAGGCATCGCCACGATTGATACAACTGCGCAATTCTTGAGTGATCTCTCACCGATTGATCAGCGCTTGGCGATTGCCCAACTTGTTTTGACATTTACTCGACGACCCGGCGTCGGCCAAATCGTGTTCACAGTTGACGGTGTTGAAGTTGCTGTTCCTCGTGGTCGAGGCGACCTCTCCAAGCCCGGCTCACCAGTCAGCTTCGACGACTACTCGTCACTACTAATCGCCACCACCGGCTAAAAATCTAGTAGCCGAGGCGTTCGACACGGTCGGCACGGTGCTGCCAGTCTTTGTCAACAACAACGAATAGTTCAAGAAACGCTCCGTCGGGCATTTGCTTGCGTACCTCGATGCCAACTGACTTGAGCACGCTGCCGGCCTTGCCGATGACCATTCCTTTTTGACTTTCGCGCTCGACCACAATCTCGCAACGCACGCGCGGCCACTCCCACTCGGTGACTCTCGTTGCAATTGAATAAGGCAACTCATCTCGCGTCACCGCGAGTAATTGCTCGCGCACGAGTTCGGCGACCCATTCAGCCTGTGGCGTCTCAGAAACCATTTCTGATGGATACATCGCTGGGCCATCAGGTGCTCGCTTTACAAGTTCGGCAATAAGTTGCTCAATGCCCTCGCCTGACTTTGCAGAGATGGGAAAATACTCTGCGGCGCCGAGCTGCGACAACGCGTTTAACTGTGCGAGAACTTTTGCAGAAGATACGGCGTCAACTTTGTTGAGCACAACGATCGCCTTTGAAATATCAAGTTGCTCACTCACCCACTTATCGCCCGAGCCAAAGGGCTGCGAGGCGTCGACTACGAGACAAACGATGTCGACATCACGCATTGACTCGAGCGCCGTGGCATTGACGCGTTCTCCTAAGGCAGTCGAAGCTTTGTGCAAACCGGGGGTGTCAACGAAAACCAACTGTGCATCATCTTTATTTAAAATTCCTCGTACCCGAGTGCGTGTTGTCTGCGGTTTATCCGAAACAATGCTGATTTTCTTACCAATCAAAGCATTTAACAAAGTAGATTTGCCAACATTTGGTCGACCAACTAGCGAAACGAAAGCACTGCGCACGACTGAAGGCTACCGAGATGTTGGATCCTGATCTGCCACAATAAGAGGATGCTGAATATCGATTGGCGCAAATGGTTTGACCGAATGCAACCGCAGACCTTGCAGATCTCGGCGATGCTGCTCTACCTGAACGGCTTCTTTGCCCTAATCAGCTTGATTGACACAACCAACTACCTGGGCTATTTGCGCAGTCGCTATTCGTTCGGTTTAATCATCGGACTAGTCGTAGTTGCGCTTCACGCACTCTCAGGAATTTTCATGGCCAACGACCTGAAACTTGGCTACAAGTTTGCGATCGCTGCAGCCTTCTCACCTTTCGTATTGCGGTTTTGGGCGTATTCAGACCTTGAGCGTGTTGGCGGCTACAAAATCGGGATCTACGACAAGTTGAGCGGTGGCAGCACGCTAAATCTGATCTTTGAAGTTGCGCTTTGCGCTCTGATTCTGCACCCCCAAAGTCGAAGCCATCAAAAGATTTGGTACCACTAGCGACGTACTAGAGACCTGCTAGCCGTCTTCGCTTTTGTGGTGGCAGATCTGCCAAACTATACGAATGGCAAAACTAATTATCAAAAGTGTCGCTGACCTCAAAGGTCTCGTCGGCAATCATCTTGGCTACTCGGACTACTTAACAATCAGCCAAGAACAAGTAAACAAATTCGCAGACGCAACTGGCGATCATCAGTGGATTCACATTGATGTTGAGCGCGCAAAAGCCGGCCCATTTGGTGGACCGATTGCCCACGGGTATTTGACACTCTCGCTCGGTCCTGTATTTTTGCCACAAATATTTGGTGTCGAAGGAATTGCAATGGGTGTCAACTACGGCACCAACAAGGTGCGATTTCCAGCACCAGTGCCTGTCGGTTCGAAACTGCGTGCTGGCGTAAAACTTCTGGCTGTAGAAGACGTGACGGGCGGTGTTCAAGTAACACTTGAAACAACCTTTGAAGTTGAAGGCGCAAAGAAGCCGTCGTGCGTTGCCGAAGTTGTATTTCGCTACTACTTATAGTTTTTTGCTCGACGCGCTAAACGATTATCTGAAGTTTTTCATTACTTCAGCAAACAATTCGACTGTCTCAGTGCTTGGGTAGTCGGCACACCACGGAATAAAACCGCTGCAACCGAGGTCGATGTACTTCTGCACCTTCTCAGAGACCTGCTCAACGGTGCCGACAAGATTGTTTTTCTGCCAGTCATCAAACGGATCGGCCCGCAAACTTAAAGATCCAGCAGCCTTGATCTCTTTTTCTGTGCGACGAATAAAAACATCTGGGGACCAAGTTTTGCGAATCTCTGATTCGTCTCGACCTACAGCGACGCAGTGACCCTTTAAAATTTCTCGCTTACGTGCAAATTCTTCTGGCGAGCCACCGAAATTTGAACAGTCGGCGTATCGGGCGACGACGCGCAATGTAAGTTGTTCGCCTCCACCGCCGATCCAAATTGGCGGGTGTGGTTTCTGTAACGGCTTTGGATCACAATTTCCGCGCAACATTGTGTAGTACTTGCCGTCGTAGGTCGTCTCTTCTTGCGTCCACATCGAGCGAACTATCTCGACACACTCACGCAACATCGCAATGCGAACTTTTGGCTCTGGAAAGTCGTAGCCGTATCCGCGGCACTCATTTTCATACCACCCAGCACCGATACCCCAGTCAAGTCGGCCACCGGAAATCACATCAAGAGTGGATGTTATTTTCGCCAACAAACTTGGTTCGCGATACAAGTTGCAACCAACCATCTGTCCGAGCCGAATCGTGGATGTGAGTTGACTAATTGCCGACATCACAGTCCAACATTCAAAAACAGTTTCATGTGCAGGGCGAGGAACGTTATGAAAATGGTCGTAAACCCAAATCGAGTCAAAGCCAAGTTTCTCGGCAAGTTGCGCGACCTCAACCGTCTTTTTCCATTTATCAGTTGGCTCTGGAATCGAAACTAACTCCATCTTCCAGCCCTGTGGAATAAAAATGCCAAAAGTCGTATGTGACTTAGTCGTCATAACGGCAGATCTCCAGTTGCAGACTTCGTCGAACCATGATCTTTATACGCAGCAATCGTGCGCTGTGCAATACGCATCTGATGAATTTCGTCTGCGCCGTCTGCGAATCGACTCCAGCGTGCTTGTTGCAACATGTGAGCCAACGGTGTGTCGGTTGAATAACCAAGTGCACCGTGTACTTGAATCGCACGGTCAATGATTCTCCACAAACTATTGGCGACGAAATGCTTGGCCATCGAGACTTCAGAAGTAAAAGTTTGTCCACTTTCAATTTTGTAGGCCGCGTGAAGAACCATCAGCTTGCATTGATAAAGCTCCACAGATGAATCGGCGATCAACCATTGAATGCCCTGCTTCTCAGCCAGAATCGAGCCATGTGAATAGCGCTTCAAAGCGCGGTCGACCATCATGTCGAGAGCGATCTCAGCCTGACCTATCCAACGCATGCAGTGAGCGAGTCGCGCTGGCCCAAGTCTGTATTGCCCAAGCAAATGACCTTGACCCCGACCGCCCAACATATTTTTTGCCGGCACTCGAAGGTCTTCGATCATGATCTCGCAATGATTATGACCACCAGACATTGTTTCGACGTCGCGCACGATATTGAAACCATCGCTCGGAATATCAACAATGAAACATGAATTGGCTGCTTGCGGCATATCCGGATTGTCTTCAGTGCGAGCGACCAACAATGCGAATTGCGCACCACGGGCACCAGATATAAACCACTTGTGGCCGTTGATTACCCACTCGTCGCCATCTTGATATGCGTGAGTCTTAATCAAAGTCGGATCGCTGCCAGCCACTTCGGGCTCGGTCATCGCAAAGCAACTGCGCGTCGTGCCCTCACAAAGCGGACGTAGATATTTTTCTTTCTGTTCGTCGGTCGCCCAATGCAAAAGTGTGTGTTGATTGCCTTCGTCAGGTGCCTGAGCATTCAAAACAAATGGTCCGATACTGACTTTTGCGGCCTCGGCAGACACCGCAGCCATCGCAGTTGGCCCGAGACCCATGCCACCCCATTCGGCTGGCATGTGAGGCAACCAGAGATTCCATTCTTTGCGAGCCTTGCCGCGCAAAGAAACAATCGTTCGAACAACTTCTCCGCGATTTTTTTGGTCTGTCGCGTCCCATGCGGGTCGAACTTCTTTGTCCATGAAGTCGCGCACCTTCAAGCGGACTTTTTCAACTTCTGGTGCAAATGAAAAATCAATCAAAGCAAATTTCTCCCTGTTGTAGTTTGTCAGACTTGTGTCACAAATCCATTACCAGCCTGACTCATAGTCGTTTGCCCTAGCCTGAATTGCGTGTCAGCCAAAGCCAACAAACACCGAAAGTGGGACCGAAACGACCTGCCCAAAGGTGCCGAAAAAGTTGAAGCGGTGCGTGAAATGTTTGACGCCATCGCACCGAGGTATGACTTCGTCAATCGCCTAATGACGTTTCGCTTGGATGTTCGCTGGCGCAAAAAAACAATCGCCTCGCTCAATTTGCCGCAGGGCTCACGCGTCTTAGACCTTGCCAGCGGCACCGGCGATCTGTGTATCGAACTTGAAAAGAATGGCTACATACCAATCTCGATGGATCTCTCTTACGGCATGCTCAGTGCCGACCGAAGCGGAGCGCCACGCAGCCAAGTCGACATTTTGAAACTGCCAATCCCGAATTCGAGCGTAGACGGCATCACATGTGGCTTTGCTCTGCGCAATCTAGAAAATCTTCAGATGTTCTTCTTCGAACTAGCTCGGGTAACGCGCCATGGCGGACGAATAGCGCTGCTCGACGTAAGCGTGCCAACGAATCCATTTATTCGTTTTGGCAACAAAATATATTTCGGCAAAGTAGTGCCAATTATCGGCGGACTTTTCTCGGATCGCGCCGCTTACAAGTATCTGCCACGCAGTGTCGCCTATCTACCAAAACCAGCTGAGTTGATCGAGATGCTGACGAAGTGCGGGTTTGCAGACGCCCAACACCAACAGCTTTCTGGCGGACTCACTCAGTTGATTGTCGCCACGCGTAACTAAATGCGCTCGACGACACGTTTGCTTTCTGACTTAAGCGATAGTCAGATTGATCTCAACGACTTCGCCGGAAGCGATGGCTACCTGTTTGTTCGAGACGGTGTTGGAGTTGCAGGTCGTGGAGTTGCACAGCGTGTTGACCGCAATACTGCCGAGTCTTGTTTGCGCAACATTAAAGACGACAATCAAAGCGGGGTCGCTGACGCTGGACCCATAGCGATTGGCTGCATTCCGTTCACAAGCACTGACGCTCATGAGTTCGTTATTCCAAAAGTCGTGATTGGAAAAACACAGAGCGGCGAGCAATGGATAACAACAGTTGATGATGCCGAGTTTGAATTTGAACAATCACTGACACCGTTGGCGGTTGCCGCGTCCTTTTCTGTGAATCCTGGCGTGTCAGTCGATCACTACCTCGAAGCAGTTCGCCTCACAGCCGAGGCAGTGCGCGAAAACAAACTTGCCAAAGCCGTAATCGCGAGAGATATCTTCGTGAGCAGCAGTCAGAGTTTCGATGTTCGGGCAATTTTGCTTCGACTAAAAGCATCGTTTGGTTCGAGCTATCGATATCTTTTCGAAGGCTTTATTGGGGCCTCACCTGAACTCTTAATTTCAGTACTTGGCAATCAGGTGAAGAGTCATCCGTTGGCAGGCACAGTGCCAAGAACCGGAAACATAGAAACAGACACAAAATTTGCTCAAGAACTGATAGCCAGTGCGAAAAATCAACTTGAGCATCGCATTGTCATTGACATGGTGCGTGACACCTTGTTGCCGTGGTGCTCGTTTTTGGATTGGCAAGCTGACCCTTCAATTGTTTCGGTTGCCAACGTGCAACATTTAGGCACTGAAATTTCTGGTCAGTTGAGTGAACCCCGACCGAGCGTGCTTGATCTCGCCTATGCACTCTCACCCACGCCTGCTCTAGGCGGCTCGCCGCGAGAGATTGCGCTGGATCACATCGCCCAAGTTGAAGGCATGAACCGTGGCAGATACGGCGGAGCAGTAGGTTTTTTCAACGCGAAGGGCGACGGCAAATTTGCAGTGTCGATTCGGTGCGCAGAATTTGACGCTTCACAAACGACAGCCCGCCTATTTGCCGGCGGTGGCATCGTTGCCGACAGTGAGCCACAAAACGAGTTGGCAGAAACGCAAGCCAAGTTTCAGGCAATGCTTGCGGCGTTGATACGTCCGTAATCAGGTTTAGTTGTCTGCTTGGCGAAGCGCCGCGGCAACATTCTGGTGAATTCGATCGTGAACTTTGACATTCTCTTCACGGGTCGTGACAATTCTCGTCAGACGTAGACCGCGTTGAGCGACCGCCATCGCTAAGTCATCAAGACTTTCAATTGTTTGGGCAGAAATATTGTGCGCTTTTGCCAATGCTTCAATGTCGACTTGATGCGGTGTTCCGAAAACCATTTCAAAACGGGCTTCATCAAGTGTTGTCTTTTGTGGGAGAAACGAAAAGATTCCCCCACCGTTGTTATCGACAACGAATATGCGCAAATCAAGATTTCGTAAATTTAAATTGAGCATTCCATTTGTATCGTGCAACAACGCGACGTCACCGATCAATAAAGCGGTTGGCTCGTTTGTTGCAAGGGCTACACCTACTGCCGTAGATACGACGCCGTCGATTCCGTTCACACCACGGTTGGCGTGAACGGTCAATGCCGAACGTGGTGCGCCATACCATTCAACGTCGCGAATTGGCATCGAACTTGACACCACAAGATGTGCATTGCTTGGCATAGACGCATAGATCGTTCGTGCGATTGCTGGCTCACTAATTTTCAGTTCATTTGTGAGTGCCGCGTTGATCGCAACTTGAGCAAGTTTTTCGGCTTGCGCCCAAGAACTTAACCATGTTGTGTTTGTTCGTGCCGTAATACTCGCGATGAGTTCTGAACACACCGCGTCAATCTCACACTGCATGTGCAGCGCACATTTGCGATCTGGGTCAACGAGTGTTGGCGTTGTTGTTAACACAACTTGAGTCGCCTTCGAATTCGCTAACCATGTGTTGACTACTTTTGACGCTGGTGGGGTGCCAAAACGAAGCACGACATCAGGCGTATGTGACTCGGCAAATCTTTGATCTCGAAGAATTGAGTCAGCCGCTGCGATTACCAAACGATGCTCGACACGAACTTTGCTTCGGGGGTCGGCAAGAACTGGCCAACCCAAGCTCTCAGCGAGTTGAATTACAGAATCTGCCAAATAATTTTCGGGGCCCGCAACAATCAAACCTCGAGAAGCTGACAAAAGTTTGCAGAGTTTTTTAACCTGACGTGGCGAAACTTTTGACGCAGGTCTACTTATTGAACTATGCGCAGATTTTCGTCGCGGTAGTTCTGTTGCGTCTCCCACGAGAGGTTCACGAAATTGCAAGTTCAAATGCACTGGACCCCGACGTTGGCCAACCGTGCTGACGAAAGCACTTTGTGCCAGGTCTCGCCAACTATTTGCTTCACCGTCGTCTGCTACATCGGCATTAATAAATTTTCTTACAGCAACGCCGTAAAGGTTTTGCTGATCAATCGTCTGTGGTGCGCCAACTGCCTGAAGTTCGGGAGGTCGATCTGCGGTGCAAACCAGAACGGGAACCTCAGCGTGATGTGCTTCAACTACTGCGGGATGAAACTCGACGGCGGCAGTTCCAGATGTGCACAACAGAATCGCTGGCACACCCGATGCTTTGCCGATACCTAATGCAGCGAATGCCGCGCTGCGCTCGTCATGAAAGATGTGAACTTGAAGCTCTGTGCGATTTGCAAGCGCAAGTGCCATCGGAGTTGATCGAGAACCGGGCGAAACCACGGCATGCCGAACTCCGCAGGCGAGCCATTCATCCACCAAAGTGGCACAAAATGTCGCGGTAATCGCCGCCGAAGAAGCCATGCCTCTATCGTGGCAGCAATGCGAGTGAAAAATTTCAAGCCTGTGGCAAAGCGCACAAAGAATAGGAAATGAGCTAAACAATGCTCTCAAGCAAACGGGTTGGCCTCGGTGAGCGCATTGTCTTGGTTCATGGCTTCACCCAAACCGCCGAAACATGGGACGGGATTGCCCAGCAATTGAAAAGTGAGTTTGAAATTCTCGCCATTGATGCACCCAATCACGGCGACTCAAGCGATATCTCGCTCAATCTTGAGTCGGGCGCCCGATCAATAATTGAAGTCGGCGGTGAAGCAACATATGTCGGCTATTCGATGGGCGGAAGATTCTGTCTAACAGCAGCATTTGCAGAGCCCCAAAATGTCAAGCGACTCGTTCTCGTGAGCACTACTGCCGGTATCGAAGATAAAGAATCACGTAACGAGAGACTTAAGAATGATGAGGAGTTAGCAAGACGGGTTGAACAGATCGGTGTAGCGCAGTTCATCGACGAGTGGTTGACAAACTCACTGTTCAGCGGATTAACCGAAGAAACTAATCAGCGAGCAGTTCGTCTGAAAAACACAGCGATCGGCTTAAGTTCAAGTCTGCGGCTTTGCGGCGCCGGTCGCCAGCAACCCACGTGGACAAAACTGAGCGAACTTAAGATGCCTGTTCTGGTTATGGCTGGCGAAAATGATTCAAAATATGTTGAACTTGCTGAACGAATGGTGCAAGCAATCGGCGAAAATGCCAGTTTGCAGATTGTCAAAAATTCGGGTCACACTCCACACCTTGAACAAGCAAATGTTTTTGCCGAGAGCATTCGAAGTTT
>JAEMTQ010000062.1 GCA_016462185.1 Ilumatobacteraceae bacterium | reverse complement strand
GCTATTCGTGCCTGCCCAGAACGGTAAGCGCCGAAAATAAGGGGTCGGGCCAAATACGGCACGTTTTGCAGGGGGATCTCGGCAACAATGAAAGGGTGGCAGATCCGATCATTTATGTTGAGCAGCGCATTGCTGCGGCATTTGCCAAGGTGGGTGGCGCGGCAGCGGTCGGCATTGACACGGCGGTGCGCCAAAGCGATCGTGCTGATGCCCAAGTAAACGGATCGCTGGCTCTCGCCAAGGCGATGGGTCTTACCCCGCGTGAAGTGGCACTCAAAGTTTTAGAAGTTGTCGACTTGAAAGATATTTGCAGCGACGCACAAGTTGCTGGACCAGGGTTTATCAACCTGACATTTAAAAACGAATTTTTGGCGCGCGAACTAATGGCCTCGAGCACGGGTAAAAAACTTGGCGTGCGCAATGCGACCAAGCCGCGCAAAGTTTTAATTGACTATTCGGCGCCAAATGTCGCAAAAGAAATGCATGTCGGGCACCTTCGGTCAACTGTTATTGGCGATGCATTGGTACGGATGTTGACATATGTGGGTAACGAAGTCGTGCGCGAAAACCATGTCGGAGATTGGGGAACACCATTCGGCATGCTGATTGAGCACTTGGTAGATCTTGGTGAAACACATGCGGCTGAAGAACTTTCAGTTGGTGACTTGGATTCGTTTTATCGCAGCGCGCGAAAAAAGTTTGATGAATCAGAGACTTTTCAGACTCGTGCACGAACGAGAGTTGTCGCACTGCAAAGCGGTGACGCCGAGACGCTTCGGCTATGGAAGTTGTTGGTTGCCGAAAGCAATAGATACTTTCAGAAGATTTATCACACGTTGGGCGTGTTGCTTGAGCCAACAGACGTGATGGGTGAAAGTGCGTATAACGAATTATTGCCGCAGGTCACAACGCGACTCGGCGCACTTGGCATGATGACCAAAAGCGATGGAGCCGATGTCGTGTTTCCCGAAGGATTCACGAATCGCGAGAATCAACCACTGCCGCTGATTATCCGTAAAACAGACGGCGGATACAACTATGCGACGAGCGACTTGGCGTGTGTGATTGACCGCGTCGAAAGAATTGACGCCGAGTTGTTGCTGTATGTCGTGGGAGCCCCGCAAGCCCAGCACTTGCAGATGATTGCAGCAGTAGCGACGCAAGCCGGATGGTTGAAAGCGCCGCGCGAGATGGTTCACGTTTCATTTGGCAACGTTCTTGGTGCAGATAAAAAAATGTTGAAGACACGAAGTGGTGACACAGTGAAACTTGATGCACTCTTGACTGAGGCTGTTGAGCGAGCAGCGAAGGCGGTTGCAGAGAAGAATCCTGATTTAACGGCTGAGGCGCAAGCAGAGATCGCACGAATCGTCGGCATCGGTGCGGTGAAATATGCCGACCTTTCAACTGATCGAATTAAGGACTACACATTTGATTGGGATCGAATGCTTTCGTTTGACGGCAACACTTCGCCGTATTTGCAATACGCTCACGCACGAATCTGCAGCATCTTTCGGCGCGCCAATGTCGAACGAGCAAGCGTGCGCAATTTTGAGCCGACGATTTCGCATGTTGCTGAACGTGAACTAGCGATGAAGGTGCTGCAATTTGATTCGGCGCTTTGGGACACGCTTGATAAGTACAGCCCGCATCGGTTGTGCACTTATTTGTATGATTTGGCGACGAGTTTTTCGTCGTTTTATGAGCAGTGCCCAGTGTTAAAAGCCGAAAACGAAAACGAGAAAAATAGTCGGTTGATGTTGTGTGACTTGACCGCACGTGTGATGCAGGCAGGTCTTGAAGTATTAGGTATTGAATCTCCGGAGCAAATGTGAGTCGAATCGCCAAACACTTATTGCCAGATTCGGCAAAGACGAACAAGTCTGGGCGTCTTGAGATAGGCGGCTGCGACCTGATTGACATAGCCGAACGTTTTGGAACGCCGACATTCGTTTATGACGAAGCACATCTGCGCGCGCGCTGCCAAGAAGCAGTGAAGGTTTTTGGTAAGCATCAGGTTGTTTACGCAACAAAAGCATTTTTGTGTGGGGCGATGGCGAGGTTGGCTTACGAAGAAGGCTTGCTGCTAGATGTCGCGACAGGTGGCGAGTTGTTTGTTGCATTGAATGCTGGTGTGCCTGGTTCGGCATGCGTGTTGCATGGCAACAACAAGAGCAGCGAAGAGTTGAAGATGGCCCTTGACGCAGGTATTCATCACATTGTGGTGGATAATTTCAACGAACTAGATCGAATTGATGAGTTGCACAAGGCTGGCGCACCGCGAGCCCGAATTCAGTTGCGAATAACCCCTGGTGTGGCGGTGCACACTCACGAGTTTGTCTCGACCGGTCAAGACGATTCAAAATTTGGTTTTAATTTGCGTAACGGCGACGCACAAAAAGCCGTTGCTCGTGCGAAATCTTCGCCGAGTGTCGAATTCGTGGGCATTCATTGTCATATCGGCTCGAATGTTTTCGCTGCCGAAAATTTCGCACAGGCCGCACAAATCATGGTTGACTTTGCCAACGAACTTGAAGTGAGCGAACTCACTTTGGGCGGTGGGCTTGGTGTGGCGTATATCGAGAGCGAAATTGCACCATCAATTACGCAGTGGGGTAAGTCGCTCGCCATTGCGACGGCAAAGTTGCGCAAGCCAACCAAAGTTTTCGTCGAACCAGGTCGAGCAATCGTCGCAAGTGCCGCTGTGACGTTGTATCGCATCGGGTCGATTAAACATTTGCCGAACATCAGAACATATGTCGCGGTTGATGGTGGCATGAGTGACAATCCGCGACCAGTTTTGTATGACTCGGGCTACGAAGCATTTTTGCCAGCACGCGCAGACGACGACCGCACCGAAAATGCGCGACTAGTCGGCAAGCATTGTGAGAGCGGCGACGTGTTGATTAACGAGGCGATGTTGCCGAGCGGTTACAAAGTTGGCGACATTTTGGCGACACCTGTTACTGGTGCATACGGCCACAGCATGGGATCTAACTACAACAAAGTTACGAGACCACCAGTCGTATTTGTACGTGACGGCGTTGCGCGACTTGTCGTGCGCCGTGAAACGTTCAGTGATCTCGTGAATCTTGACGTCGCAGATAGCGTGTAAATATGCCGTCAAACTCGAGCGCTCAACTAGTTCGCCTCGGTGTGCTCGGACACGGTGTTGTTGGATCGGCTTTTGTTGAGTTGGTGACCCAGCAGTCAGACCAGATTTTGGCTCGCAGTGGTGTGCGACTTGAGGTAACAAAAGTTTGCATTCGTGACACGAAAAAGAAACACTCGCTGCCCAAAGGTGCGACTCTTGTCAGCGACCCTCATGCGCTGGTGCAGTCAGCAGACGTTGATCTTGTTGTTGAGTTGATGGGCGGAATCGAGCCGGCGTCTCAACTTATTTTCGAATCACTTGGTAAACACAAGCCCGTAGTGACAGCAAACAAAGCGCTGTTGGCAAGTCGTGGACCTGAACTTTTCGCCGCTGCCGACGCAGCCTCGACTGATTTGTTGTTTGAAGCAGCCGTTTGTGGCGGCATTCCATTGATTCGGCCTCTACGCGAGAGTTTGCGGGGCGAGCCGATCTCGCGCGTCATGGGCATTGTCAACGGCACGACGAATTTTATTCTCACAAAAATGAGTGAGGTTGGCGCAGATTACGCAGACGCACTTGCTGAAGCGCAAAAACTTGGGTTCGCCGAGGCCGACCCGACTGCCGATGTTGAAGGACATGACGCCGCGGCAAAAATTGCGATTATCGCCAGCATCGCATTTGGCACGACCGTGCGTGCCGAAGATGTGTTTGTTGAGGGCATCAGCAAAATTTCTGCAGCCGATATCGCGATCGCTCGAAAATTTGGTTACTCAGTAAAGCTTTTGGGTGTTGCTGAACTTGATGCATCAACATCGATGGTCTCGGTTCGCGTGCACCCATCTTTGGTTGCCTTGAATAATCCACTTGCTGCGGTGCGTGAGAGTTTCAACGCAGTTTTGGTTGACGGCAAAGCATCGGGCTCGTTGATGTTTTACGGACGCGGTGCAGGTGGCGAGCCGACTGCGTCGGCCGTTCTTGGCGATGTGATTGATGCGGCGATCAATTTGCGCAAGGGCACGCACGCGCTGCTCGGTGCGTTTACTGCGACAAAGTTGATGTCGATGGACTCAGTGAATTGCGAATACATGATCGGTCTTGAAGTTGCCGACAAACCTGGCGTATTGCACGCCGTGACGGGTGTGTTTGCGCGCAACGGAGTGAGTATTCGTGCGGCCGAACAAGACGGAATTGGTGCTGACGCGAGATTGGTTTTCTTGACGCACGATGCAAATGAAAAAGCGGTGCAAAGTTGTTTGAGCGAACTTAAGTCGCTTGATGCCGTAAAGCATGTTGGTGCTTTGTTGCGCGTTGTCGCTAACTCGTAACGATGCAATACGTTTCAACGCGCGGCACCGCTCCACAAATTGGATTTTGTGATGTGTTGCTCGCCGGTTTGGCGCGCGACGGCGGGCTCTACGTGCCAGAGAGTTGGCCAAAGTTAGAAAAGTTTCGTGGCGGAGATGTCGCCACGACATATGCCCAACGCGCGGCAAGCATCATGGCGCCTTTTGTGGGCGGCGAAATCGACCAGCAAGTATTCGAACGTTTATGTGTCGAGGCGTATTCAACTTTTCGGAACACCGAAGTAGCACCACTTGTCGAGATCAGCCAGAACGAATATTTGCTTGAACTGTTTCATGGGCCGACTTTGGCGTTTAAAGATGTGGCGTTGCAGTTGGTCGGCAAGTTGTTTGATCACGTTTTGGCGCAGCGCAACGAACGCGTGATGATCGTCGGGGCCACAAGTGGCGATACCGGTGGGGCGGCATTTGACGGAGTGGCTTCGTGTCGAAATGTCGACATCGTGATGCTTTATCCAAATAATCGAGTAAGTGATGTGCAGCGCCGTCAGATGACGACATTGACAGCCAATAATGTTCACGCCGTTGCAGTTGACGGAACATTTGATGACTGCCAAGACTTGGTCAAAGCGATGTTTAATGATCAAAAGTTTCGGGATGCGAATCAGCTTTCAGCGGTGAATTCAATTAATTGGGTGCGGGTGATGGCACAAGTTGTTTATTACTTCACCGCACTTGAAAAACTTGGCAGATCAGCCGTGTTTAGCGTGCCGACTGGAAACTTTGGCAACGTGCTTGCCGGTTGGATTGCCAAACAAATGGGAGCGCCAATCGACGGCTTCGTTGTGGCTTCAAATAAGAACGACATTTTGACGCGCTTTTTTGAGTCAAAAAAGATGACAGCCAATGAGGTGGTGCCGACATTGAGCCCAAGTATGGACATTCAAGTTTCATCAAACTTTGAGCGGTTAATTTTTGAGATGAACAATCGTGACGGTATTGCAACAGCAAAGCAGCTCGTTGAGTTTCGTTCGACTGGCGAATTGAACGTTGCTGTAGGTTCGTATCAAAAGTGGATTTCAGGTGTGTTCGTTGGTCGGCGATGTGATGACGAAGATACTTTGGCCACAATGCGGGACGTGTATAAAAAGTCAGGGATGTTGATTGATCCACATACGGCGGTGGGGTTGTCTGCGGCGCGTCAAAGTGCGGGCGTTGATTATCCAAAAGAAGTGCCGATGATTACGTTGGCGACTGCACACCCCGCGAAGTTTCCTGATGCGGTGCGGCGTGCGACGGGTGAAACACCGAAGTTGCCAGAGCACTTAGCTGACTTGATGAGCCGACCCGAGCGAAGTGTTTCGTTGCCGAATGACCTGAAGGCTGTGCAGGCTTTTGTTGCTGGTTGTCGCAACTAAAAATTGCCTGTTGCCAACGAGTTGATTTTCGGCTAGAGTTGTCTTGCTCGGGTTCCCGAGCGAGTCCCCGCCAATTCGTGGCAGACGCATTTCAACGCAATCTGATCTGTGCCCCTGCATATTGAGTTTTAGCGGCAAATTGGGCGGCGAAAATTTTGATCGCCCTGAAAGAAGGCAATGTGGCTAGTGGAGCCCTTGAACAATCGGCACTTGAAGCAAAAGATCGCGAGCAACTTCTTGCAATCGCGAAGGCGCTCGGCGTGAAGTCGGCAGCGCGTGCCAAAAAAGAAGAGATTATTGAAATGATTCTTGAGCAGACTGCGCCAGCACCAGTTGTGGCTGCGCCGAGTGCGTCGTCGACAGGTTCGAAGCGCAGTTCAGCAAGTGCAGGTGCGGGTGCAAGCGCGAGTGATTCAGGTGCGAGTGCTGCGTCGAAGTCTGATGGCCCGATGCTTGGAGCAGACGGACAGCCACTTGCCGAGTGGGAGATTGAACTTGCCGAACATGAAGGTACGCCGATTGCGCCTGAAGCGCGACGACGCAGTGAGCAAGGCGATTCGCGTGGTGATGAACGTGGCCCGCGCAACGATCGCAACGACCGTAATGATCGTGGTCCGCGCAACGACCGCAACGACCGTAATGATCGTGGTCCGCGTAACGACCGTAATGATCGTGGCGACCGTAATAGTTTTCAGCGCAACTACAACGAACAAGATGGCGGAAATCGAAACCGCAATAATCGCCGTCGCCGTCGTGGACCTGGTGGTTTTAGAAACTCGCGAGACGATGGCCCACAGGGTGATGATCGCTATGAGACGAACGAAGTTCAAGAGACGAACGAGCCAATCAGTAATGAGCCGATTGAAATCTCGGGCTATTTAGATTTGCGTGACGAGGGCTACGGCTTCTTGCGCGTAAACGGATACTTGGCTTCGCAGGGCGATGCCTATGTCTCGGTTCGTTTGACGCGTCAATTCAATTTGCGCAAGGGCGATCATGTAACTGGTATGTGTCGTCCAGCAGGACGAAACGAAAAGAATCCGGGAATGATCGACATTCGTACGATCAATGGCACCGATGCAGACAAGATGAAAGCACGACCAAAGTTCGAAGACTTGACGCCGTTGTTTCCTGACGAGAAGTTAGATCTATCGAGTGCAAGTGATCCGACAAATATGACGGCACGAATCATCGACTTGATTTCACCAATCGGTAAGGGTCAGCGTGGCATCATCGTGTCGCCGCCGAAAGCCGGTAAGACCAGCGTGATGAAGACGATTGCTACATCGATCGAAAAGAATCACCCTGAAGTGAAGTTGATTGTGTTGCTGATCGACGAACGACCAGAAGAAGTAACAGACATGCGACGCACAGTAAAGGGTGAAGTTGTTTCGTCGACGTTTGATCGTCCGTCAGAAGAGCACACACATGTTGCCGAACTTGTAATTGAAAAAGCCAAGCGCATGGTTGAA
Organism: Ilumatobacteraceae bacterium; assembly: GCA_016462185.1. Taxonomy (GTDB): domain Bacteria; phylum Actinomycetota; class Acidimicrobiia; order Acidimicrobiales; family Ilumatobacteraceae; genus BACL27. Next base: position 589 of record JAEMTQ010000062.1, on the reverse strand, counting down.
ATGGGCGAAGACGTTGTGGTGATTTTGGATGGAATCACGCGTTTGTCTCGCGCTTACAACCTTGCAGCACCAACAACCGGACGTGTTATGTCGGGTGGTATTGATGCTGGTGCGTTGTATCCGCCGAAGAAGTTCTTTGGTGCGGCGCGCAACATTGAAGAAGGTGGCAGTTTGACAATTTTGGCAACTGCGCTCGTCGAGACAAATAGTCGAATGGACGACGCAATTTTCGAAGAGTTCAAGGGAACCGGCAACATGGAGCTTCGCTTGGATCGAAAACTTGCTGAGCGACGAATTTATCCGGCGATTGATGTTGATGCGTCAAGCACACGACACGAAGAGTTGTTGTTTAATCGTCAGCAATTGCAGATGGTTTGGAAGTTGCGTCGCGTGTTGAGCGGTCTTGCCGCTGACGGCAACGCGGCACCAGGGCTCGAGTTGTTGATTGATCGCTTGAAGACGTTCAAGAACAACGACGAGTTCTTGGCTGAAATCGCAAAACAGCCGACTTCGTAAGTTTTCGTTGAGTCATGTCGACCAACGACAGTCATAGTCAGAGATTGGCGCGCGTTCGCTTGCTGGCGATTGT
>JAEMTQ010000061.1 GCA_016462185.1 Ilumatobacteraceae bacterium | reverse complement strand
CTACAGCCCCAATAAGAATCTTTACGCTACCCGACAGACGCGCCGTCAAACTATTCGGCAATTAACTTACGAGGCGCCAACTGATGAGCGGAACATCTTGATACAGGCGTTCAATTTCGTAGAACCGACGGGTGTCATCGTCAAAAACATGAACCACAACACTGCCGTAGTCGATCAAGATCCACTGCTGTTGCGAGACACCTTCACTTGAAAGTGGCGACCGACCGGTCTCAGTGCGAACCGCATCTGTTATTGCATCACAAATCGTGCGCACTTGGCGCTTGTTGCCGGCGCTCGCAACAACAAACAAATCTGTAATCGCCAAAACTTCGCCAACATCTAGAACCGTAATATCAGTCGCCTGCTTTTCATCGGCGGCGCGAGCAGCAATCTTGGCGATAAGAAGCGCTTCGGGTTGAGGTTGAAAAGTTGTCATTCGTCGCCGGCCACCACGGTAGTGGTCGGAATCGGCGGATTGCCTTCAAGAAACACAGCAAATGTCGCACCAATAACAATTTGTACATCGATGCCTTGAGCACGTTCGCTCGTGCGCGCAGCGGTCACCTCGCCAATGTACGAAACGAGGTCTTCAACGCCGCCCAAAACGTTTTGGTCGACGTACAGAACCTGCGTGACATCTGGCGGTGGTCCAGGAACCTCGCGCACCAGAGCCACGTTTAGTCCTTTGGCTAGCAAACGGCGCACAATCTCACGACTCACGACGGCATTATTGAACGGACTGTCAATCTGCACCGACAATTGACCCGCGACACCTGTGCCGGTGATCGATGTTGGCGCGACACTGGCCATAATCATCGTCACTTCGGCCACATCGAGTTGATACATGTCAACACCAAACGGATTCAACTCAGAGTTTGTTACAGCAGTTGCGGCAAATTGCCAAACTTGAACCGGGCCGGCAATCAGACGCTGAAAAAATGCCGTGATATCGGTTAAATCTTCGACCGATGTGTCATTGGTTGTTGATCTTGGGCCCAAACCCAAACCAACAGTGTTGGCAATTGCGGTCAACACAGACTTTTGATGATTGAAACGATCGGCTTCTGCCTGATCTGTTTGTCGCGCCAGCAAAATATCGACCAATGTCGACGTTTCAACTGTGGTGCGCCCAAGTTTGGCGACCGTGCGCAACGCACCATCAGGTTCAGTGTTGCGCACGTCGGTATCTAAAAGAATTTCTGAAGGGCCAATCGAGTCAATCAAAGAAGCCGTATCGGCACGACCCAAAATTGCAACCGCAGAAAATGAGACGTCAAGTAACCCTTCAACATCGGCGACGAATGCTGCGGCATCGCCACCCGAATATGAATCAGAAACTCGGCGTGGCTCTTCGCCAGCTCGAACTTCAGCCATCGATCGCGCAGGCAGCGAAATAATTGTGCCGCCAGGGCTGCTGCCTGAAAGTGCAATCACACTGATTGACGTAATTTCTTGTGAAGTATTAACGGTTGCCAACAATGCAACTGGCGTGCTCAAAATTTTGAGCGTGCGAACATCGTTAACGTTCGTTCCACTGCCAGAGTTGAGAACCGAGTTGTAGCCAACGACGAGACCCGCAGGCAACATCAACGCGGCGGCGATACCGCAACAAAGCGCAACGATTGCTCGCTGTTTTTGTCGATACGGAATCGCTGTCACTTTTTTGATCCGTATAAACCGCGAACAGAAATCACTTGCATCACTTCGTCAGAGATCAAATACTCAAGCGGTCGCCCATCAACGAAACGCGCGCGCAAGTCTGACGAACTGACTTCAAGCCGAGGAACTTCGACACGATTCCACTTATATTCGCTTGGCGGCGTTATCGGTGAACCAGGTCGGTCGACGACAACGAGTGTCGACAACTTGGAGATCTCATTGGCACGTTGCCACGTGCCGAACTTGGCCGCTGCGTCATCGCCGACGATCGTGAAGAGCTCAGAATCGGGGTAACGCTCTCGCAACATTTGTAACGTGTCGGCGGTAAAACTTGGACCGCCGCGGGTGATCTCGTCGTCGCCCGCAATTAGTCCATCTACACCTGCAATTGCTGCTTGAACCATTGCCAGACGGTCGGTGGCGCTGGCGACCTCGCGAGTGCCATGTTTTTGCCACGGATCATTGGCCACCATCAGCACGACTAAGTCGAGTTTGAGCACATGGCGAACGTTGACCGCCGTAACAAGGTGACCGAGGTGCGGTGGGTCAAATGTTCCCCCGAACAGTCCGACACGCATTGGCACCTTCAAAGTGTATGAGTTGACGTATCGGTCGGTCTGAATTGCCGGATTAAAAGCCATATAAAACTTGGGTCAAAAAATTATGAAAACTTTCACTAACCCCTTGACCAAATCGTGCCGATGCCCTAATGTAACAACTCCCCCGAATACCCCCCTGATAAAAGAAAGAGTTACCCCCCATGTCTGACTCAATTGGCATCTACCTGAACGAAATCGGCAAAGTTGCGTTGCTCAACGCCGAAGATGAGCGCGATCTTTCAAAAGCGATTGAAGCTGGCCGCGAAGCGCGAAAGCGTCACGAAAAAGGCGAACGCGGTGCTGCGATTCGTGCCGACATTCGCAATGCTGCTCGTGCCAAAGATCGTTTCATTCGATCGAACCTCCGACTCGTGGTATCAATTGCACGTCGTTACCCATTGCCACAGGGCATGGACCTGCTCGACTTGATTCAAGAAGGCAACCTTGGCCTCGAACACGCAGTCGACAAATTCGACTGGCGTCGTGGTTTCAAATTTTCGACATATGCAACATTTTGGATTCGTCAAGCCATTGGTCGCGCCCTTGACCAAAAGGCAAGTTTGATTCGAATTCCTGGTGACCGTTCTGCAACTCTTCGCGCCGCATTGCGTCAAGGTTCAGGCGACGCCGAAGGTTTGAGTGCGATGAACGCAGAGTTGCACCGCTTGACAACGCCAGTTTCGCTCGACAAAACAATTGGCGAAGATGGCGACGCAACTTTGGGTGATCTCGTACCGAACGAAGACATCAGTCCAGAAGATGCAGTCATGGGCATGGTTGACACCAACCTGCTCGACCGTTTGTTGGGCACACTCGACGAGCGCGCACGCTACGCAGTTGAAGCTCGTTTTGGTTTGCATGATGGAGAGCGAAAGAGCTTCCGTCAGGTTGGCGAAGAGCTCGGCGTAACAGCAGAAGCAGCACGTCGCCTCGTAAGCCGTGCAGTAGATACGCTTCGCGACGACGCTGGCGAAATCCTCACCGTATAACGCATCTTGCCGTAATAGGGTTATCAATATGAGTAACCGCTGGTCTCCGTCGTCTTGGCAGAGCGTTGTCGCTGCACAGCAGCCAAAATGGCCCGACCAAACTGAACTTGACCATGCCCTGAAGCAGATCGCCTCGTTTCCCCCGCTTGTTTTTGCTGGTGAAGCCCGTTCGCTTTTGAGTTCGCTTGGTCAAGTTGCCAGCGGCAATGCGTTTTTACTGCAAGCCGGAGACTGCGCCGAGAGTTTTGAAGAGTTCACCGCAGTAAATATTCGCGAGAAGCTTCGCGTAATTTTGCAGATGGCAGTGATGCTCACCTATTCGATGGGCGTGCCAGTAGTCAAAGTCGGACGAATCGCAGGCCAGTTTGCAAAGCCACGATCAAGCGACACCGAAAAAATTGGCAACCTCGAATTGCCATCATTTCGTGGCCACATGGTCAACGACCCAGCGCCGCATAGCGAGTCGCGTGTGCCGAATCCGCAAAGACTGGTGCAGGCTTATCATCAGTCGGCAAGCACTCTTAACTTGTTGCGCGCATTCACCAAGGGTGGTTTTGCCGATCTAAATCGCGTTCATGCCTGGAACCAAGAGTTCGTCACTTCAAGCGCTGAAGGTCAGCGATACGAACAAGTGGCCGGCGAAGTCGAACGTGCGCTTGCGTTCATGCGCGCGTGCGGTGTCGACACCGAGAGCCACAGCGCTTTGCACGAAGTTGATTTCTACACGAGTCACGAAGCCTTGTTATTGGGATACGAAGAGGCGCTCACACGTCAAGACTCGCTCACGGGCGGTTGGTATGACTGCTCAGCGCACATGTTGTGGATTGGCGAGCGCACGCGTCAACTCGATGGCGCACATATCGAGTTCTTGCGCGGTGTCGGCAACCCGATTGGTTGCAAAATTGGGCCAGAGACAACCACTGACTTTGTTTTATCGTTGTGCGAGATTCTCAACCCAGCGCGAGTGCCTGGTCGTCTCACTCTGATCACGCGAATGGGCGCTGACAAAATCGAAAAAGGTTTGCGTCCGTTAATTCGTGCAGTGCGCGATGCAGGCCACCCTGTGGTTTGGGCTTGCGATCCGATGCACGCCAATACTTTTACGGCAACCAACGGTCGTAAGACTCGCCACTTTGACGACATCATTCGTGAAATCACCGGATTCGTATTGGCCCATCGCGCCGAAAATACATGGCCAGGCGGCATTCACATTGAACTCACTGGCGACAACGTCACCGAATGTCTGGGTGGCGCCGAATCTGTGAGTCAAGAAGATCTCGACACTCGCTACGAAACTGTTTGCGACCCGCGGCTTAACGCACGCCAGTCGTTAGATCTTGCGTTTCGTGTTGCCGAACTAATTCGCTCAGCAAAATAGCCCGATGCGGGCATTTGATCTCGCACGCGAATGGCCTGCATCAAGCACATCAATTTGCGTTATTGATCGTCAGGGCGAGACACACTCTTTTGGCGACACAAGTCGCGCTTCACGAATCGCGTCAGTTTCAAAACTATTAACTGCATGGGCGACACACGTCGCAGTCGAAGAGGGCTCTACCTCGCTTGACGCACCGGTCGGCCAACAAAATTGCACCCTCGCCCACTTGCTGGCGCACGCCGGTGGCTACAGCTTCGATGGCGCCGTACCAATTGTTGCAGTAAAACGTAAACGCATTTACTCGAATACGGGTTACGACTTGATCACCCAACATATTGCTGACTTGACTGGCATTGAGTTCAGCGAATATCTCAAAGATGCGATCTTTGCGCCGCTTGGCATGAACAAAAGTTTTCTGAATGGTTCTGGAGCATCGGCAGTTGTCTCATGCGTTGATGATCTAGTCGAATTTGCTCTCGAGTTGAGAAACCCAAGTTTGATTTCAGTCGCCACTGCGAATGCTGCAACAACAACACAATTTGCCGAACTTGAAGGTGTCGTGCCCGGTGTCGGACGCTTTGATCCGTGCAACTGGGGTTTGGGCCCAGAGATTCACGGATCAAAACATCCGCATTGGATGGGCTCGCGCAATAGCGCATCTACTTTCGGGCACTTCGGCGGAAGCGGTTCGTTTATCTGGCACGACCCGGCTGCCAACGTTTCATGTGTTGGGCTATGTGAAGTCGAATTTGATGCGTGGGCCTTGCATCATTGGCCGATTTTTTTCGATGCCGTGCTCGACGAGTTGGCGCGATGAACAAACCGCAATGAATAAAAATAGTCAGCGCGCTGATCTGTTATTGCTGCTGTTCAGTGTTTTTGCGACCGCGGCGGCCAACAGCGTTGTGTTCGCCTCAATGTCTGAACTGCAAGAACAATACGGATACGCCGACTCAGCACTTGGCTTGATCGCTGGCACGGGTTTTGCGATGGGTCTTTTGGTTCAGTTGTTTGTTGCCCCACTCGCCGACCGTGGATACGGCAAGAATTTGATTCAAGTTGGTCTGGGTTTGGCTGCAATCGGCTCGGTAATTTTCGCGATGGGCGATTCGCTGCTTACTTTTGTGTTTGCGCGCGGAGTCGTTGGCGCCTCAATCGGTATGACGTTTCCGGCAGTGCGGGCTTTGGCCGCGCACTTAGATGAAAATCGCAGTGCCGAGCGCTTAGGTGCAGTCGCAGGCATGGAGATCGGCGGTTTTGTTTCAGGTCCACTTATTGGCTCGCTGATAATTGGGCCGTTTGGTTTAGATGCAACATTCTTGATGTTCGGCGCACTTGCGGTGGTGGCGATTTTGATCATCAGCCCACGCAAGTTTCCAGAGTTGGCATCGAACACCGAGTCTCAGCGACTGAGTTTTGACCTACTTCGAATTCGCAATGTGCGGGTCGCACTCATCTTGACACTCGCGGTCACATTTCCGACCGGAATGTTCGACGCACTTTGGGATCGCTTTCTAGACGACCTGGGTGGCAACAACGCGATGACGGGTTTAACTTTTGCCGTTTACGGCTTGCCATTTATTTTCTTTTCGGCTCGTGCGGGCAAGATGATTGACAAGCGTTCACCGATGGCAGTTGCGTTGTGGTTGGTTGTTCCAATCAGTTTGCTGACTGTTTTGTATGGCGTGATCAAAAATCCGTGGGTGATTTTGGGTGTTGGCCTGCTCGAAGGCTTAGTACAAGCATCGGTGATTCCGGCTGCGCTCTCGGCAATTGCCAAGGCTGCGCCTGTCGGGCGCGCGTCTGCGGCTCAAGGTTTGTCGGGCGCAGTAAACGTGTTCGGGCAGATGGTTGCAGCTTTTATTGCGCCATCGATTTATGGCGCATACGGCGCGTTCATCACATTTTTTGTGGTCGCGATTGGTATTGCCGCAATCGCCAGCATTGCTGGCTTCATGCACTTGCGCAGTCCGCGCTAATTAACCCGAGCTGTTTACTTTAAGCGCTCGATAATCATCGCCATGCCTTGGCCACCGCCAACGCACATCGACTCGAGACCGAAACGTTTGTCAGTGTGTTGCAAGCCGTTGATCAGTGTCGTCATGATGCGTGCACCAGTCATACCAAAAGGATGACCGAGCGCGATTGCGCCACCGTGAATGTTCAACTTCTCCATTGGAATACCCAAATGTTTTGCTGACGGAATCACTTGTGCGGCAAACGCTTCGTTAATTTCAACCAAGTCGATTTGATCGATCGTCATTCCTGCGCGCTTGAGCGCTTGACGACAGGCTTCGATTGGTCCGAGTCCCATGATTTCAGGATTCAAACCCGAAACACCAGACGAAACGATTCGTGCCAACGGCTTGATGCCAAGTTGCTTGGCTTTCGTGTCGCTCATAACTATGACTGCTGCAGCGCCGTCATTTAATGGACACGCATTGCCTGCAGTGATCTGACCGTCTGGGCGAAACACTGGCTTCAAACCTGCGAGTGCTTCTGCAGTTGTGCCAGCGCGTGGGCCGTCATCTTTTGAAATAACTGTTCCGTTTGGCAAAGTCAACGGTGTGATCTCGCGATCAAAGAAACCGTTCTCTTGGTTGGCAACCGCGCGTTGTTGACTGCGCGCGCCGAATTCGTCCATCTCTTGACGAGTTACGCCTTCGAGTTCACGAACGTTCTCTGCAGTCTGACCCATCGCGATATACATATCTGCCAAACCAGATGCGGCAGACCAAACACCTTGACCACCAGCAGCACGCGCCTTGGTGCGCTCGCCAGATGGTTTGAAAATTGCGTTCGGTGCGATGTCGCTTGCACCCGATGCATATCGACTCACAGTTTCAACACCAGCAGCGATAAAGCAATCGCCTTCGCCTGCTTTAATTGCGTGCGCAGCCATGCGAATCGTCTGCAAACTCGACGAGCAATAACGGTTCACTGTTACACCAGGAACATTGTCAAGGCCCGCGAGCACTGCGACAACACGTGCAATATTGAAGCCCGCTTCGCCTGCTGGCTGACCGCAACCCATCATCAAATCTTCGACGTCATCTGCTTTGAGTTGTGGCACTTTGGCCATCAACGCACGCACAATTTGTGCCGACATATCGTCTGGACGCAATTCTGTGAGCGTGCCTTTGTTGGCGCGACCAATCGGGCTTCGTGCTGTGGCGACGATGACTGCTTCTGGCATGACTCTTGCTCCCTGTTTTGAACTCTTAGTGTTGCAAAACCCTAGCCGTTTCG
>JAEMTQ010000060.1 GCA_016462185.1 Ilumatobacteraceae bacterium | reverse complement strand
CCCGCATAACGAGTTTGGAAAACTCGGACTCTAGCCATTGAGCTACACCCGCAAAGATTAAAAAGTGTAACTACCCAATAGCGTAATAGGCATGAGCGACGACATTCTTGACGTTGATCTGTTGGCGTTTGAGAAGGGGTCGGCGACCGAGCGCAAAGCCGTGGTTGAGGGCGTTCGTCGAAGTCTTGAAACGGGCTTCGTCTACACAAGCCATGACCTCTCAGAAGATTTGCTCGACACGGCATATGGCATGCTCGCAGAATTTTTCTCGAAGTCAGTCGAAGAAAAACAAAAGTTTGTCGCCCACGGCACGAACGGCCAAACGGGGTACACGGGCGTTCTGCTCGAGACTGCCGCATCCAGCGATAAACCGGACTGGAAAGAAATGCTGAATTGGTCGACGCCGATTCCGCAGGGGCATCCGTTGCGTCGTCGATATCCGCAGTCGTATCCCGAGGCGCTTTTGCCCGAATCAGCAGTGCCCGGCATCACCGATGTGTTGTTCAAGTTCCACGATGCAATGATCGATTTGCAAACTCGATTCTTGCGCGTCATCGCAGTTGGCATCGGTTGTCACGAATCGTTCTTCGACGAAATGGTGAGTTACGGATCAGCATTGACTCGCGCAATTCGATATCCGCCAATGAAACAACTTTCGGCGCAGGGCCACGTTTGGGCTGCCGAGCACGGTGATATCAACTTGATAACGGCGTTGCCTCGTGCGACCGCGCCAGGTTTGCAGGTCAAATATAAAGACAAGTGGATTGACGCAGTTCCACCAAAAGGTCGCGTGATCATCAACTCAGGAATCATGCTTGAGCGAATCACTAATGGTGTCTTGCCAATTGGTTGGCATCGCGTCGTCGCTTCGCCTGGTTTTGAGGGCGAGCGATACAGCGTCGTGCAATTTTGTCATCCGCAACCGAGCACGATGCTCGTGCCTGTGCCGAGTTGTGTGACGCCAGAAAATCCGTTGCGATTCTCCACAGTTTCAGCCGCCGACGCGCTTGACGAAGTCATCTATCAAATCAACTTGGTCGAAGACGCTCGTCGCGTTGCCGATTAAGAGTTTGTGATCTCAGCGAAATTATGAAAATTGGCGTACTCACAGGTGGCGGAGATTGCCCGGGGCTCAATGCCGTAATCCGCGCGATTGTGCGCAAAGCAGTAGATGTAAAAGGCGACACGGTCATCGGTTTTTACGATGCATGGGACGGTGTTCTTGAGCAGCGTTATCTCGAGCTGACAACTCCGGTTGTGCGTGGCATCTTGCCGCGCGGTGGCACAATTTTAGGAACACGACGTGGCAGCCCATTTGATTCAAAAGACGGTGTTGACCGCGTCAAAAAAACTTTCACCGATCTAAAGCTTGATGCGCTCATTGTTATCGGGGGCAATGGTTCGCTGACTGTTGCTTCAATGCTGCACAAACAACACGGCTTGCCGATTGTGGGTGTACCAAAGACGATTGACAACGACGTCGTTGGCACAGACGCAACATTTGGTTTTCAAACTGCTGTTCAAATCGCAACAGATGCGATTGACCGGTTGCATACAACTGCAGAAAGTCACGATCGCGTGCTTGTGGTTGAAGTTATGGGGCGCGACGCAGGATGGATTGCGTTGCAGGCGGGTATCGCCGGCGGCGCAACAGCCATTTTGGTTCCTGAGGTTCCGTTTGATATCGACGAACTCTCCCAGATCGTTCGCAAGCGTCATGACCGCGGCAGATATGCGTCTGTCGTTGTTGTGGCCGAGGGCGCAAAACCAAAACCAGGCACGTTGAAAATGCCAGCGAGAGTTCTTGATGCGTTTGGTCACGAGAAACTCGGCGATATTGCCCATGCGATTGCGCCAGAAATTACCGCACGCACCGGTTTTGAAACTCGTGTAGTGCAACTTGGCTACATTCAGCGCGGTGGCACGCCAACAAGTTATGACCGAGTCTTGTCAACGCGTTTCGGCTTGGCCGCAGTCGACGCAGTGCACAACAAAGAGTTCGGATCAATGGTTGCGCTTAGATGTGGCGAGATTAAAAGTGTCGATATGTCGGCAACCGCGAATCAAACCCGCACGATTGATCTTGCGCTATTCGCCGATGTTGCGGCGACATTTTTTGGTTAGGTAAAAGTTCTCAGTGCGGTGGGCCGAATTGGCGATCACCGGCATCGCCAAGACCTGGCACGATAAATGCGTTCTCGTTCAAGTGACTGTCTACAGATGCGGTGATGATGTGCAGGTTCATGCCAGTGGATCGTAAAAATTCGATACCTTCAGGCGCAGCAAGCACGCAGGCAATCGTCAGCGGCATCGGTGCGCCGCGGTCTGCGAGAAGTTTGCAACCGTGGGCGAGTGATCCACCTGTTGCCAACATCGGATCTAAGACCAAACATGTTCTGCCATCCAAGCGTGACGGCAGTTTTGCCACATACTCACTTGGCTCGTGAGTTTTTTCGTCTCGTTGCACACCTACAACAGCAATATCGGCATCAGGCAGAAGTTCCATCGCGGCTGGCAACATGCCAAGACCCGCACGCAAGATCGGCACGAGAACGGGACGACTCGCCAAAGCAATTCCGTCGGTCTCCGCAAGCGGCGTTCGCACGCGAGTTTTAACAGTTGGCAAATGCCGTGACGCTTCGGCAACTACTACGAGTGACAAGCGACGTAACTCGGCACGAAAAAATTGGTTCGTTGTATTCTCATCTCGCAAATGAGTCAATGCTTCGGCGGCTACTGGATGGTCAACGATGGTTACTTCAACAGTCATGGCGTCCATCATTGCCGAATAGATAGTGTTTATTCAAATGACAGTCATCGAAATGGTGGATAACACCCAAAAAGCCCAGCAACTCGTTGACCTGCTCGCCGATGTTTGGGGTGGCGAGCGTTCAATTCAAATGGATGTGATCGTCGCGGTTGTTCACTCTGGCGGTTACGCCAGTCTTGCGACTCAAGAATCAGACGGTAAAACTCGTGTTGTGGGTGGCTCTCTGGCATTCATTGGTCAGCCTGAAAAGAAATTGCACTCACATGTAACGGGCGTAGTCAAAGATTCGACAAACTCTGGTATCGGCAGTGCTTTAAAACAGCATCAATGGAATTGGGCCAAAGAGAACGACTTCGTTTCAATTACGTGGACATTTGATCCGCTCGTGCGACGCAATGCGCACTTCAATTTGATTTCACTTGGCGCCAAAGTGATTAGTTATCATCTGGATTTTTACGGTGAACTTGACGACAAATTCAACGCAGGCGATAAGACCGATCGTCTTTATGTCGAGCGTCAAGTCGCCGGGCACATCACGCCACCGAGTTCAACACCATGCATCGCAACCAATGATGACGTGTTGATCGCAACACCGTCAGACATAGTCGCGTTACGCCAGTCGTCGAACCCTGATAGCCGTGCAGAAATGTTGCGACTTCGTCAGACGCAACGCGAGAACTTTCAATCAGCCTTGGCTGACTCGCGATTTGTGCGAGGCTTCACTAGTGATGGATCATTCGTCTTGTCGCGCGACTCAAGGAACGAGAACTAAATGACTCTGCAGGCAATCGAATTGTGGCGTGGCGCAATTGATCTTGTTTCACCGTTTCGCACATCGTTTGGCACCGATACGGCTCGTGAGCTTCTTTATGTTCATGCAATTGGTGACAAGAACTCGGGTTGGGGTGAGTGCGTTGCTGGTGTCGAGCCAAATTATTCGTCCGAATATCTCGAAAATTGTCAGGAAGTCGTCAAGCGATTTCTTGTGCCGATGCTGCGTAGCGACTCAACCGCACAAAGTTTTGTCGCCAGTGTCGCATCGATTCGCGGCAATTACATGTCGAAAGCCTGCGTTGAAGTTGCGCTTCTTGATCTGCAACTGCGAGATCAAAACACATCGCTGGCAAAGTTTCTCGGGGCAACACAAACCAAAGTTCGTTCTGGCGTCTCTGTTGGAATTCAAAACACTCTTGACGATCTAATTCGCGTTGTTGGCGAATACATTGCGCAGGGCTATGTGCGCGTCAAACTGAAAATAGAACCAGGCACCGACATTGAACTCGTGCGCACTGTGCGCAAAGAATTTGGCGATGATTTACTTTTGCAAGTCGACGCGAATGCTGCCTACACGGTTGCCGATGCAAAACATTTGCAGCAACTTGACGCATTCAATTTGCTGTTGATCGAACAGCCGTTACCAGAAGATGATCTGGCCGGCCACGTTGAGTTATCTCGGGCTATCAAAACGCCTGTCTGTCTTGACGAATCAGTGACATCACTTGACACAGCACGCGGGGCGCTAGATCTCAAAGCATGTTCGGTGATCAACATCAAACCTGGTCGCGTCGGTGGATACCTCGAGGCAAAAAAAATTCACGACTTGTGTCTAGATCGTGGCGTGCCAGTTTGGTGTGGAGGAATGCTTGAAACAGGTATCGGTCGCGCGGCCAACTTGGCGCTCGCGGCGCTGCCTGGTTTCACCTTGCCAGGCGATATCTCAGCCTCTGCTCGTTACTTTGCGCGCGATATCACTACACCGTTCGTTCTTGATCAAGGGCAAATCGCTGTACCTAACACTGTCGGCATCGGCGTCGCGCCGTTGCCAGAAATGCTTGCAGGGTTTAAAAAAGTCGCGACTTTTGAAGTTGCTAAGCGCTAATTAGTTTTCGAGTTCGAAAACAATATTTGTTTCTGGCAGATTATCTTTCTTTTTGAACAGACCAGATACGAAGAGATAAACACTAAAAAGTTTGTAGGTCAGGCCGTATCGCTTGGCAATTGCTTTACGCACAGCCACGGCTTCATCACCGATGACGAGTCTTGCCGTGCCAGAAAAGCGCTCGGCATTTGCTTCGAATTTGCCTTTGACGTCGCAGGCCTGCACTTCAATTCTTGAATTTGCACGAATTCGCTTTACTTTGCCGACATTCGTTTCGGTAATCACGCCATAACTGTTCGAATTATCGCCAAATTGAGCGAACCAAACCGGGCTACGAACGGGTTCGCCAGATTTGCGAAAAGTGATCAGTGAGACGTACTTCGCCGACTTCAAAACTTGCGCTGAATTACTGTCATTCATTTGTCGGGGAGGGGGGACTTGAACCCCCGGCCTCCTGGTCCCAAACCAGGCACGCTACCAACTGCGCCACTCCCCGGACTGAGTAATGCTAGCGACTAACAAGCCCGCGAACAGCGGTGATGAAATTTTTTACATCGTCATTATCTACATATCGTGCAATGCCTGCCCGAACCACTCCACCGCTTTCGGTTAGGCCAAGTTGGGCGACGACTTCCATCGCATAAGAATCGCCCGACCAAACTGCGATCTTTTTTGATGCCAGTTCTTGTGCGACTCGGTCTGGCGTCATTGAGTCGATAGTGAACGAAACAGTCGGGGCACGAGAAGCCAAATCTTGTGGTCCCCAAACTCGCACGCCCCGTGTTTCAAGAAGCCCTTCAAGTAGTGGTGCGAAAACTGCACTCTCAATTGCCTGAAGTTTTTGCATGTCTTCTTCGATCAAAAAACGCGCAGCAGCTTGTGTCGCGGCGATGCCTTCAAAGTTTGGTGTGCCGGTCTCGAATCTACGCGGGCCGGTGTCTTTTGCGGGCCGAACCTTGGCAATCGGCAGCGAGTCGAGCAGAGTCGGTTCTACATACATCACGCCAGCGTGCGGTCCGTACCACTTATATGGAGAAGTTGCCAGCACGTCGCAACCCAACTCACGAATATTTATTTGCTTGTGTGGCGCCAAGGCGACAGCGTCGACAAAGACTCGTGCCCCATTTTTGTGCGCGATCGTTATAACGCTCTTTAAATCTGGCATTGTGCCAATCAGATTTGAAGCACCAGTAACTGCAACCCACTTCGTGCGATCGTTGACGAGTTTTTCAAACTCTGCCATGTCGAGCCGTCCGTTTTTAGGATCAAATGGCGCAAGAACATGTTCGGCACCCGAGAGTTCGCATGCGATTCGCCAGGGCGAAACATTTGCCTCGTGATCAAGTCGAGTGCCAACAACTCTGTCACCAGGTTTGAGTGTGCGAGCCACAGCTCGTGTGAAAGCCAAAGTCATTGTCGTCATGTTGGCACCAAGACAAATTCCATTCGGGTCTGCACCAAGAAACTCACCAACGACACTTCGCGTCGACTCTAGAAGTGCGTCGCATGCATCTGCGGCAGCAAAAAATCCGCCTGTGTTCGCATTCGATCCGTTTGCGGCCCACTCGGTCATGGCGTTGATTGCGACGTCGACCATTTGTGTGCCTGCGGGCCCGTCAAAACGAGACCAGCCGTCTCTCACACCGGGGAAGTGGTGACGAAGAGAGTTAGTTTGCGCGTTTGGCAATTTTTGCTAATCGCTTTGCAGTTTTACCGATCGGCTCAATGTTGCGGTGGTCAAGGTCGCCGACCTCAATACCGTTCGAAAAACGCACTCGGTAGCGCAGCCAGTTAAAACCGTTGGCGAGAATCACTTTGCCTTCGCTTCCAAGAGCGACGCCCGTAAGTTCAACTGTTGAGCGCACCGTATCGCCCATACTCAGGTCGATTTGATTGGCGTGAGGATTCGCTAGGGCATGCGGTTTCCAGCTTTGTGGAACAACTGGTGTTGAATTTGTATCTGACGGGCTCATAGTCATAGTTTGCCACAGATACACTGCTCGGCACTGTGAAAACGACACTCGAAGCCTTAGAAGGCAACAAAATCAAACTCTCAATCGAAGTTGAAGAGACCGAATTTGACCGTTATTTAGACGGCGCATTCCGAAAAATTTCAACACAGATTCGAATTCCGGGCTTTCGTCAGGGCAAGGCACCGCGCAAGTTGATCGAAGCCCAAATCGGTCTTGAGGCGGCGCGCTCGCAAGCGATTGAAGACGCAATTCCAGCATCCTTGGCGCTTGCTGTTCGCGAACACGACCTCGACATCATTGCCACTCCCGAGGTAAATCTCACAGGTGGACAAGAAGCCGGCAATATTGCTTTCGACGCAACTTGTGAAGTTCGCCCAGTTGTAAAAATTTCTGGATACGACAAGTTGAAAGTTGAAATGCCAGCACTAGTCGCATCAGACGATGACATCGATGAAGTCGTGAAGTATGAGCGCAAACGTCATGCAACTTTGGCTGATGTTGATCGTGTTGCAAAAGTCGACGACCAAGTGACGTTAGATCTTGTGGGTTCGCGCAATGGTGAACCGCTTCCAGGTTTGAATGTTGACGACTGGTTGTATGAAGTTGGTCGCGGTTGGGTTGCCGAAGATTTTGATAAACAAATCATTGGCTCAAAGACCGGTCAAAAACTTGAGTTCAGTTCAATTCCATCTGGCATGACCGAGTCGGCCGACTTTGTTGTGACGGTAAAAAAGATTCAAGAGCAAGTTTTGCCAGAACTCACAGACGAGTGGGTTGCCGAGCACTTGGCCGAACACGAAACAATCGACGCATGGAAGTCTGCAGTGCGAACAAGAATCGAAGAGTCTCGACTTAACCAAGTGCGCAATACCGTTGTTGAAAAAGCAACTGCGGCTCTCGCTGGCTTGCTCGAGATCGAAGCACCCGAGGCGATGGTCTCTGGAGATTTGCGTGGACGCGTGCAGAACACATTGAAGCAGTTCGAGTCACAAGGCATTTCGATGGAGCAGTGGTTGTCGGTAACTCAGCAGACGCCTGAGCAATTCATTGATGCTTTGAAAGAGCAATCAGTGTTGGCTGTCAAAGTCGATATTGCTTTGCGTGCAGTTGCGCTCGCCGAATCACTTGAAGCAAGCGAAGAAGATTTAGAGCGTCAATTCACGCGTATCGCAGCGCAGGTAAAAAAGAAGCCAGCCGCGATCCGCAAGGCTTACGAAAACAACGACGCGATTGCCGACATGAAAGCACAAATTGCCAAGTCAAAAGCAATTGACTGGTTGCTGCATAATTCAGAGTTTGCAGACGACAAGGGCAACAAAATTGAGAACGACACAATCTTGGG
>JAEMTQ010000059.1 GCA_016462185.1 Ilumatobacteraceae bacterium | reverse complement strand
AAGCGGTGATTGCAACTAAGATTTAATACTCAATGAATACCGATTTAGATGTGCTATTTCAGGCTGCACGCCGTCGCACATTTGCGATTATTTCTCACCCTGACGCGGGCAAAACGACGCTCACCGAAAAGTTTTTGCTCTATGCCGGCGCGGTGCAAGAAGCTGGTGCTGTAAAGGCTCGCGCTGGCGGTCGCGCGTCAACGTCTGACTGGATGGCCCTCGAGCGCGAACGTGGTATCTCGATTTCGTCGACCGTGTTGCAGTTTCCGTATCGCGACCATGTATTTAATTTGCTCGACACCCCGGGCCACAAAGACTTTTCTGAAGATACGTATCGTGTTTTGGCTGCAGTTGACGCAGTAATCATGGTTCTTGACATCGCCAAAGGCATCGAGTCGCAAACTCTGAAACTGTTTCAAGTTTGTCGGTCGCGAAATTTGCCAGTGCTGACGTTTTTCAATAAATACGATCGCCCTGGTCGCGACCCGCTCGAGCTGCTTGACGAAGTTGAAGAGCAGATCGGTTTGCGACCGACGCCGGCGACTTGGCCAGTGGGTATTCCTGGAGATTTTCGCGGTGTGATTGATCGCCGAACAAAAGAATTTATTCGCTTCACTCGAACAGCGCGCGGCGGTTCAGCAGCGCCAGAAGAAATCGTGCCGACCGATCGTGCAGCCACCGAAGAAGGCGAAGCGTGGACGGCGGCACTTGAAGGTTGCTCGTTGCTTGATGCGATCGGCGCCAACGTCGACTTAGATTCATTTTTGGCTGGCGTGACGACGCCCGTATTTGTCGGCTCTGCGCTGACAAATTTTGGTGTGCGAATGTTGCTCGACGCTGTGATCGACCTGGCACCGCCTGCGGTGGCGCGACAAAACATTGCCGGTGATCCACAAACACTTGATAACGAGTTCTCGGCGTTTGTCTTCAAGATTCAAGCCAACATGAACCCACGACATCGCGACTTGCTGGCGTTTGCACGCGTGTGCACTGGCCGATTCGAACGCGGCATGGACGTAACTTGTTCGCGAACGGGCAAAGTCTTAAGCACGAAATACGCGACGTCGGCTTTTGGCTCAGATCGCACGATTATTCAAGATGCGTTTCCTGGTGACATCATCGGATTAATCAATGCCGCCGGACTCAAGATCGGCGACACGCTTTACGCCTCGCAACATGTTGAATATCCGGCAGTGCCGAGGTTTGCACCCGAGGTTTATGCGACTGCACGGCCGATTGACAACTCGCGCGTGAAACAGTTTCGTCGTGGGCTGGCTCAACTCGACGAAGAAGGTGTGGTGCAAGTTTTGCGCGACCCAGATGTCGGCGATTCGCACCCGATCTTGGCCGCAGTGGGAGCATTGCAGTTTGAAGTGCTTTCACATCGCCTTGAACACGAGTTCAACTCGCCCACCGAAATAAGCCCGCTGTCATATCAGGCGATTCGAATTACCGACGAGGCAAGTGCCGACCGCTTGCGACAGATCGGTGGCGTGCGAATTTTGAAGCGTGGCGACGATGCGCTGGTGGCGCTGTTTGAAAACCGCTATCGATTGCAACGCCTTGAAGTTGACGAACCAAAACTCAAACTCGAACACATTCTGGCCGATATCTAAAAATTAAATCTCAGGCCCCAAAGAGTTGATGTAGTCGCAAGCGCACGCCGAGCGTGACAGTTGCAAACACGACGATGAGAAAAACGAAACCAGAGACGGCAAATGCTTGAGTGCCCGAGAGAAGAACACCAACAGTGCAACCCAGCGCGGTGAGCGAACCCCAACCGAGAAACACACCACCGAGCAAAGCACTCGCCGAATTGCCGAGTGTTGGAACTTGCAGTTTGAATCGACCGCCGCCAACTGCTGCAGCGAGCGATGCAGCGACAAAGCCGATGACAAGCCAGCCGTTATTGCTGATTGTCGAAGAAACTATTGCGACACAACCGCGCATCATGTCGATGCCGTGCAAAACTTCGGGCAACAACTGGCGCGAGTCGAGAACGCTGCGACTGATAGAACTCAATTGAGATGTGACCCCGAGTGGTGTTGTTCGGATGTAGGCAACTACACCGATTAACCCGACGAGTGTGCCTGTGGCGACTGGCGTCCAACGGCGAGTAAAAAGAACATCGATAATTTGTTCGCCAACTTTTTGTGACTGAAGCGGCTGCTGAATTGGTTCATCTGCTGGTTGACGATTAACCCGCAACAAAAAAATCGCCAAGACTGCCAAAACAAACAGCACGAGTGCGAGCGAACCCGAATAGCCGAGCCAACGAGGCAACCAAAGAACTGGGCTTTCGCTCACCTGCTCGAGAAACAGCGTGTTCCAAGTGAAAAACCCGAGCCCGAACCCGATCAAAGAGCCAATCAACGCCGGGATCGCCCGCAAATATCCTTGACCGATTCTGTAGAGATGACCGCTGATGCAAGCGCCCGACAAAACCATGCCGAGCCCGAATGCGGCCGCACCAACTATTAGCGGCAAGCTGACCGGCGCAATGTGCGCGCCAGGTGGAAGCCCCTCGCCTTTTGAATTTGGAAGATAAAGACCAAACATCACCGCGTAGCCGATCGCACCAACTGCGATTGCAGTTACGACTGACAACAGCGGACGCGTGTGTCGTGATTCGGTCGCATCGCGAAAGAGGCAGAAGAAACAAAATCTTCCGCGCTCAAACACGAAGCCAAGAGCGGCACCAATTAACAGGGAGATCGGGCGACTCGAATCACTAACACTCGATGTCGAAAGAACTAATGCTCCAGCAATGATTGCAACAAGAATCAAAACTGCAGCAGAAGTTCTTTTCGACAACATTTATTTAACCTTTGCCCCAGATTGTGCCAGCTGGGTTGCTGATTGGAACGCCTACTGAATTGCCGTACTCGGTCCATGAGCCGTCATAAAGTCTGACTTCGTAGCCGAGAATCTCACTCAGAACGAACCAAGTGTGCGCAGCACGCTCGCCGATTCGGCAATAGACAATAACTTTTTTCTTGCCGTTGATGCCAACTTTGTCGTAGATCACTTTGAGATCTGCAGCCGGACGGAATGTGCCGTCTGGTGAGACTGCCGTTGTCCACGGAACATTTTGCGCACCAGGAATATGGCCGGCACGAATTGCAAGTTCTTGAAAACCTGCCGGTGCAAAAATCTTGCCGTTGAACTCATCGGCCGATCGAATGTCAACAAGTTTTGTGGTCTTGTCTTCTTTCTTGGCGATTTTTACAACATCACCAAGAAGAGCACGCAAACCAGTGTTGGCTGCAGTTGCAACAAAGTTGCCCGCACCGAAAGTCGGCACCGCGGCGTTGAGCGCTCGCCCGTCTTTCACCCACTTGTCACGTCCACCGTTGAGGATGCTGATGCTCTTGTGACCGTATGTTTTGAAAATCCATACGCCCCACGCGGCGAACCAATTGTTTTTGTCACCATAGAGAACGACTTGTGTGTCTTTGTTGATGCCGGCAGTGCGTGCAAGTTTTTCGAATTGCGCTTTGCTGACGATGTCACGATTCACCGGGTCAACGAAGTCTGTATGCCAAACGAATTTCACCGCATTTGGAATGTGGCCTTTTTCGTAAACGCCTGGATCAGTGCTGACTTCAATGACTCGAACATTTGATTTATTGAGATTTGCTTCGAGCCACGCCGCTTCAACGATGCTTGCTCGGGGTGTTTTCGGTGCGCTCGCCGACGCGACTGCTGTTGTCGGCGCGATGAGCGTAATGATCGGAAGCAAAAGCCACCTGAATCGTTTGCGAGACTTAACTGAATCTTGTTGCATTTTTTCTCCTTGAACTTTGTAATTTCGGGGGTTGAAACCAGTTGGATTTAAACCCGACTGATTTAGTCGTAATTAAGATATCACCAACCCGCCGAAATATGACTCTTTTAGTCGGCTTTATAGTCGCTTTTAAATTCGCCGTTTTAGGGCAATATCGCGAACTTTACGAAGTGACGGTGTGCGACTTTTGCCAGGCGCGAGCGAGTTCGGCGTAGTGGCCGTTGAGTGCGAGAAGTTCAGAGTGCGAACCGAACTCGGCAATTTTGGCGTCAGCAATAACTGCGATGTGATCGGCGCGCTGCACTGTTGAAAGGCGATGTGCAACGACGATAACTGTGCGACCGGCCATCAATCGCTCGAGTGCATGCTCAACTTCGGCTTCGGTGCCCGGGTCAAGATTCGAAGTTGCTTCATCGAGCACCAGCACTGCAGGGTCGACAAGAGCGGCGCGAGCAAGTGCAACTAATTGACGCTCGCCTGCCGACAGACGACTGCCGCGTTCGCGAACTTCTGTGTCGAGCCCGTCGGCGAATTGCGCGAAGTGATCAGTCGCACCAATCGCGTCGATCGCAGCTTCGATTTCGGCGTCGGTTGCATTGGCGCGGGCGATGCGCAAGTTGTCGCGGATTGATCCGTTGAATAAGAAACCTTCTTGCGGCACGACGGCGATGCGCTCACGTAGAGAATCCATCGTTGCCATTGTTAGATCGACGCCGCCGAATTCGACTTTGCCGGTCTGCGGGTCATAGAGGCGGGCCATTAATTTGGCGAGCGTTGACTTGCCTGCACCCGTTGGCCCGACGAGCGCGAGTTTTTCGCCGACACCAACTTTGATCGAGACATTGTCGAGCGCGGGGTTTTCTGCACCCGCATACGTGAACGAGAGATTTGAAACTTTTAGTTCGCCTGTTTGTGGCAAGTCGACTGCCGAGTGATGCTCATCGACTTCTGGTTTTGAATCGAGGATTGAAAAAAGTTTGTTCAACGCGGCGCCAGCAGATTGCACGGTGTTGTAGAGCTGAGAAAGTTGTTGAACCGGGTCGAACAAACTCGAGAGCAACAACACGAATGCGACAACGGTGCCGAGTGTGACGGTGCCACGGTGTGCGAACCAACCGCCGATGCCAATCATCAACGCGCTTGCCAAAACACCCGAGAATTCAACGAGCGCAAAATACCAAGTTGAAATGCGCACACTTTTTTCGTGAGCAGCAAATAGCGAACGGTTCGAGATTTTGAACTTGCGATTCACTTCGTCTTCTTGGGCGTAGGCCTGAATAACGCGAACAGTTGTGATGCCTTCTTGCAAGGCCGACAGGTTTGCGCCGACTCGCTCGCGCACCGTCAAATAAGCGCGGTTTGAGTCGCGCTGAAACTTGATCGATGAAATGACCAACACTGGCATCACCAATAGAGCGACGATCGTTAACTGCCAACTGAGAAACAGCAAAACGACGATTGAAAACACGAGCATCAACGCGGCCGAGAGAAACTGCAACAAACCCCACTGCACAAGTTCAGACATTGACTCAATGTCTGCGGTCATTCGAGCGACCAGAACACCTGCTTTGTTGCGATCGTAAAACGCCATTGACTGACGTTGCATTTGCTTGAAAACCGCAAGTCGCAACACTCGCAAAAACGACTCGCCCGTGCGATTAACAAAGACGAACAACAAACGCCCGAAGACATAAGTGAAAGTGACGACTATTAAATAGAGCACGACCGAGAGGTTGAGCGCCCCAATGTCTTTGGCGCGAATGCCCGCGTCGATGCCGTGACGCACAATCACCGGGGCTGAGAGAGTTGCCGATGTCGTGACCATCACACAGGCAAAAGCAATAATCATCGACTTGCGAAACGGTTCTGCCATTTTGAAGACTCGACCCAAAATCGTGCGGGCTTGTGCCCGAGTCAGTTTGTCTTCTTCGCTGACGCCACCTGTCTGCCACATTTTATTTGACCGCCAAACTTGAAACCACTGGTTCGCGGTCGGCGCTCTCTTTTTGCTGCATGTTGGCGAGCACTTCGCGATATCTCGTGTTTGTTGCAACGAGTTCGTCGTGCGTGCCGATTGCAGCAATAGTCGAGCCGTCAATGAATACGACACGTTGCGCCAACGCAATCGTGCCAGGTCGATGAGCGATAACAATTGTGGTGCGACCAGACATCACAGTTCGCATGGCGTCACGAATTTCGCCTTCTTTGCTCGGATCAACTGCACTAGTTGCATCGTCGAGCACCAGCACTCGCGGATCAGAAATAATCGCCCGCGCAATCGCAATGCGCTGGCGCTGACCGCCAGAAAGCGAGAAGCCACGCTCGCCGATCACAGTGTCGTAACCATTTGGCAACTGCAAAATAAATTCATGTGCGCCAGCGAGTTTCGCGGCCCGTTCAAGGTCGGCTTGTGCGGCATTCGGTTTGGCGAACGAGATGTTTGCTTTCACCGAGTCGTTGAACAATACGGTGTCTTCAAACACGACACCGATTTGCTGGCGCAACTCTTGCAGTTTGAGTTTGCGAACGTCTACGCCGTCAAGAAAAACGTGGCCACTATCTGTGTCGTAAAAGCGCAAAAGCAATCGCGCCACAGTTGACTTACCCGAACCCGTCGCACCCACAACGGCAATCGACTCGCCCGGCGCAATCGCAAGATTGAAATTATTTAAAACTGGACGAGTCGGGTCGTAACCAAACTGCACGTGGTCAAACTTGACAGCGCCGTATTGTGCGCCACCGCCCGTAGGCAAAGACTTGGGATTTGCCGGCTCGACGATTGATGAATTTGTTGAGAGCACTTCGTGAATACGAACCAGTGCCGACGCCGCGCGTTGCCCGAGTGCGACGATCATGCCGATATTGCGAAGTGGCCAAACCAGAAGCGTCAGATAAACGTTGAACGCGACGAGATCGCCAATTGACAGTTGGCCTGACAGAACTCGATGGCCACCAACACCGAGAACCCCAACTGCGCCGAGTGCCGGCAACACGTCGATTGCTGGCATAAAGTTGCTGCGAATCTTGGCTGCTTTCATTGACTCGGTAAAAATATCGTCGGCTTCAACTTTAAGTTTTTCGAACTGAACTTGTTCTGCGCCAAAACCCTTGACGACGCGCACACCCGAAACTGACTCTTCAACAACATTGGCAAGTTGTGCCTGCTCGGCTTGCACCGCAAGCGATGCCGGATGAATGCGATTACTGAAACGACGCGCCGACAAGTTGACGAACGGCAACGGCGCCATCGCCACGATCGCCAAAATCGGATCGGTCACAAAGAGAATCGCAGCAACGGCGAAAATTTGAATCACGTTCGAGAGCGTGATCGGAATCATCACGATGAATCCTTGAATTTGCATCATGTCGCTCGACGCACGACTCATTAATTGGCCCGTCTGCGCTTTGTCGTGATAGCCGATGTTCAAACCCAGAACATGACCGAAAAGACGTTCGCGTAAAAGTGTTTCGGCCCAACGGCTTTCGCGAAACGCGACATAACGGCGAAACCCAGAAAGAATGCCCGTGAGAACACCGAGCCCCGTGATGATCAACGCCCACTTCAGCAACGGCCCATTTTTTTCGATGCCATCGTTGATCGCAAATTTTGTAACTTGCGGAATTGCAACTTTAAAAGCCGCCCACGAAATGCCGATAAGGCCGCCAATTAATAAATTGCGCCGCTGATCACGAAGCAAACCGCGAAGCAGCTTCCAGCCTTCGCTGCGTTGCGCTTGTTCAAACTCGAGACGAGCAGAGACCTCTGAGTCGGTTTCGCTGACAGACATTAATTAACTTGCGCTCGGCGAAAGCGTTTCGGCACATTGCCAAAAGTTAACTTCTGGATCAAATGCGACGATCGCCAGTGATGATGTCGTAACACCGTTGTCGAAATACTTTTTGATAGTTGCCCGACACTTTTCGGCACTGCCGTGCACAAAGAGTTGGTCAACGACTTCGTTTGGAATTGCAGCAAGTGCACCTTTGCGGTCGCCCGCCTTCCAGAGATCCCACATTGGTTGAAGCATTTCTGCGCGACCGAGCCAACGATGAAACTCGGCGTAAACCGGCACCGTGAGATAAGCGGCGATCAATCGTTTTGCAGATTCGCGAACGAGATCGGTGTTCTCACTAGGGCAAACAAAAATTCGTGCGACGATTTCTCGCTCACCAGGGTTCTGCGA
>JAEMTQ010000127.1 GCA_016462185.1 Ilumatobacteraceae bacterium | reverse complement strand
AATTTGTCACGGCATACCTGACTCGCGCAAACTCGAAGACGGCGACATCATCAACCTTGACGTGACTTGCTATATCGGTGGCGTGCACGGCGACACGAACGCGACGTTTGCTGTGGGTGAGATCGACAACGAGAGTCGTGAGTTGATCAAAGTAACTGAAGAATGTATTTGGCGCGGAATTGAAGCCGTGAAAGCTGGTCGGCCGTTGAGTGATATTGGTCGGGCGATTGAAGACCACGCGAAACTGCACAAACTTGGTGTGGTGCGGGCATTTGTTGGTCACGGCATTGGCGAACAGTTTCATAGCGACATTCAGGTTCTGCACTATTACGACGCGCGCAATTCTGTGGTGATGCGACCCGGAATGACTTTTACAATTGAGCCGATGATCACGCTCGGCACTTGGCAGCACAAAATGTGGGACGACGAATGGACTGCAGTGACTGCCGACGGCAAACGCACAGCGCAGTTTGAACACACCGTTTTAGTGACAGATACTGGCGTCGACGTGTTGACTGGTGGCGCTGGTGCTGTTTCTGGTGTTTCGCCATTTACACGCCAATAATTCGTAACTGACTTGCGATAATTGGGCGACTCGCCCTGCGAAGTAGCGTTTGCTGAAACGAGTATTGGGGGCAATTATGGCGTTTGCAAAAGTCAACTCTCAGGAAATTTTCTACACAGACTCTGGCGGTAACGGGCCAGTAGTGATTTTGGCGCACGGCTTTTTGATGGATCAAACAATGTTTGACCCGCAAGTTGCAGTTCTTTCACCTGAGTTTCGCGTGATCACTTGGGACGAGCGCGGATTCGGACAAACCAAATGGGACGGCAAAGAATTTAACTATTGGGATTCGGCACGCGACTGTCTCGGGCTGATGGATCATCTTGGAATTCAAAAGTGCGTGATTGGCGGAATGTCGCAGGGCGGATTTTTAACTTTGCGTGTCGCGCTGACTGCGCCAGAGCGAGTTGCTGCTCTCGTGTTGATTGACACGGCAGCCGACAATGACAGTGAAGAAACTTTGGCTGGGTATCGAATGATGGTTGACACTTGGGTGCAAAACGGACCAGTGCCAGATTTGACTGCCATCATTGCTGGCATCATCATCGCTGAACCGATCGAAAGTGCAAAGCGAGTTGCTAAATGGCAGGACTACACAACTGAAGCGATCAAAGCAACGGCGAATTGTTTGCTCAACCGCGATGACATCACCAGCCGTCTCGGCGAGATCAAATGCCCGGCGATCATTATTCATGGCACTGCCGACACGGCGATATCGATGGAGCGCGCCGAGGCTTTGCGAGCCGGACTAGTCGGTGCGGGCAAGGTCGTGACGATTGAAGGCGCTGCACATGCATCAAACTTGACCCACTCGCAGTTGGTTAATCCGCCATTGCTTGAGTTTTTAAGGCGAGTAACTAAATAGATTAAAGACTGTGATTTCGCCGAACGATAAAGAGCGCTATCTAACTTTCAGTCGCGAGCAGTGGTCGGTGCTGCGTGCGCAGACATCGCTGACCCTGACAGAAAAAGAACTTGAAGCGGCGCGCGGAATTAATGATCGAATTGATTTAGAAGAAGTTGCAACGGTTTATTTGCCGCTCACACGATTGTTAAATCTTTATGTTGCGGCGACTCAGAATTTGCATCGCGTGTCGGCGACATTCTTGGGCACAATGGCGCCGAAGATGCCGTATGTGATCGGCATCGCGGGCAGTGTTGCGGTTGGCAAAAGTACGTCGGCGCGAATTTTGCAATCGCTTTTGGCGCGATGGCCAGAGCACCCACGTGTTGAATTGATCACGACAGATGGCTTTTTGTACCCGAATGCAGTGCTCGAAGAACGCGGGCTGATGAATCGCAAGGGGTTTCCTGAAAGTTACGACACGAAACGACTGCTGCAATTTGTGCGCGATGTAAAAGCAGGAATGCCCGAAGTTGCTGCACCCGTTTATAGCCACGTCATATACGACGTGATGCCGAATCAAGAAGAAATCGTGCGGCAACCTGACATTTTGATAATTGAAGGATTAAACGTGTTGCAGGTTGGCTCGGCAACGAACGACTTCGTGTCCGACTATTTTGATTTCTCGATTTACATAGATGCCGTCGAAACTGACATTGAGAATTGGTTTATTGAGCGCTTTCAAACTTTGCGCAAGACGATCTTTCAAGACCCAGACAGTTTTTTCAAGCACTTTGC
>JAEMTQ010000058.1:2377-8101 GCA_016462185.1 Ilumatobacteraceae bacterium | reverse complement strand
AGCGACCCAGTGACTAAGTTGGTCACTGCATGAGCAATCGCGTGATTCTTGATCCGACCAGTGAAAAAAAGTTCACGTCACGCGAACTGCTTGCAAGACCAACTGGGCTATCGGGCCAAACAATTGGTCTGCTTGATATTTCTAAAGCTCGTGGCGATATTTTTCTGAATCAACTCGAATCTCGACTCACTGCGGCTGGCGCCAAGGTTTTGCGCTTTCGCAAGCCGACTTTCACTAAACCAGCCCCCGTCGATCTGCGCCACGAAATCGCCACCAAGTGCACGCTGGTAATTGAAGCGCTCGCCGATTGAGGCAGTTGTACGTCGTGCAGTGTGCACGACATAGCCGATCTTGAAACTCGCGGTGTGCCGGCGATGTTCATCGCCTCTGATGCGTTTGTAGTTGCCGCCGATTCGCAGTCGAAAGCTCTCGGGTTTCCAAGTTTGCAACGCGTCTTTGTGCCCCATCCGATTCAAGATCGCACAGACGATGAAATGAGCGCGCTTGCCGATTCGGCATACGACTCAATCGTCGCCGCAATTACAAAAAACTAGCTAAGTAAAATTATTCCCAGACGTCTTCGGCGTTGTATGGCCGCGCACGGGTCGGGGCGCTATCGCGCTTCCAAACCAAAACACGGCGACGGAAGTAACAAACTTCTTTGCCTGCTTGATTAAAACCTTTGCTCTCGACAGTCACGACACCGCGATCTGGTTTTGACGACGAAGGCTTGACATCCAGCACGCGTGTTTCAGCATGAATCGTGTCGCCATGAAAAGTCGGATGCTTGTGTTGAAGCGTTTCAACTTCAAGGTTCGCAATCGCCGACCCGCTTACGTCGGGCACACTCATGCCAAGAACAAGTGAATAAACCAAATTGCCAACAACGACGTTGCGGCCTTGCACGCTTTGTTGGGCAAACCAATCGTTCGTATGCAACGGGTGATGATTCATCGTGATCATGCAAAACAAATGATCGTCAGCTTCTGTAATCGTTTTGCCTGGCCAATGTCGGTAAACATCGCCGACAACAAAGTCTTCTAAGTATCTTCCAAATGGTCGCTCGTGAGTTGTCACGATCTACACGCTAATTGCTGCGCCGACGATCTTCACGTGACTCTTTAATTACGGGCAACTCATCGGTATCTGCAAGGCCATAACGCGGGTCGTATTTCGGCAACGGAATTTCTCGTGTGCGGTCGGTGGTCGCGTTTCGCTCAGCCCACTCGTAACGACTCGTGCGTGTCTTGTTGCCAGCAACCGCGTATCGCTGCAACGACTTCAGCTCGCCAGCTTGTTGCAACGCGAAGCGACCAAAACGCAACGACACGTAACACACGCCACCCACCAACATTGGCAACCAAAATTGAACAAGTCGATAACTCAAAACGCTCACTGTTGCCGTTGTCGTGGTGAGACCAAAACCAACAAGCGATGGAATATAAATGCCCTCCACAATTCCAAGTCCACCAGGCGTGATCGGTATCGAAGCAAAAATATTTGCTAAACAAAATGAAACTACGAGTCCTATGATGTCGACAGAGCCTCCGAATGCGCGAATGAAAACAAATAAAGCGGCAATATCTAAAAACCAATTGAGCAACGACCAAGACAAAACCTTGCGCAACAAACCTGGCTCGTTAGCCAAGCCGCGTAAACGCTCACCCAGATGCACGGCAACTTCGCCGGCTTTGTCTTGATCAAATCTCATTTTCCGCGCAAACCAACGCGTCACGCGCTCGGCACGACCTTCATGGTCGACTAATCCGAGCACAACTCCGCCGGCAAGCAACATCACAATTACACCGAAGATCGCCGCAGTTCCGTAAAACGCGTTTACTCCGCGACCCGGAATCGAAACAATCAACGCAACCCAAAGAATTAAATTCAGCACTACGGCAGAGCCCACCCCAGCAGTGGCAAGAGCGAAACCTGCGTCACGACCATTGGCCCCCGCAAGGGTCATCAATCGAAAACCAAGAGCGTTACCCGCAGCCGAACCGCCTGGAACCAAACTTCCAAGCGAACGCGTCGATAACTGGATCCGAAACAGTGTGAAAATTCTCACTTTGTCAGAATCTTGACCTAAAGCCACATGAGTCAGCATCGAATAACAGAGCAACGCGGCAAACTCGAGGGCGATTCCCAAAAACAGCCACGAGGGTTCAACTTCGCCTAATTTGCTTAAAGCATCGCCAAATCCGGGCACGATCGGCAAGATAAACAACCAAAAGACCAAGAGAAAGATCGGCCACTTCGCCCATCTAAAAGTGGCACGCAACCCAGTCGACCTGCGTGCCTTAGGGGCGCCGTTCATCTGCCTATATTACGACCTGATAACAACAATTTCAGGTCATCTATGTAGCGTTTACAGTCATGGCTAATTCTCCAACTGCGATAAGTGTTGCCAATACATCAGCTGCCAGCGACTTAATTGTCGCTGCGCGAACCATTGAACTCGCAAGTGCGATCGTTGGAAAAGGTATTCGCACTCTCGCCGCAACTGGCGGCCCCGACAAACAACAAGTGCTGGCTTACGACCTTGCTCACGCTGGCGCCGCAGTTGAAACAGCGCGCTCAATGCTCGACTACGGCGGCAAAGGTGAACTCGAAGCGACGCTCACATGCGCATTCGTCGCCGATATGGCCCACGATTTAGGTTCACGATTAATTGGTCGCGAGAAACTTTGGGGCGTTGATTCGTCAACGCTTAACGAGACAGGCGACTTCGTACAAAAATATTTAGATCCAGAATTTTTAGCATCACTCGCTGTCAAACCGGGCCCACGCCATCTCGAGAGCGACTATGAGATGGTGCAAGACACTTTTAGAAGTTTCGCCAACAAAGTAATCGCTCCGCACGCAGAACATGTTCATCGCGAAAATCTTGATGTTCCCGAAGTGATTATTTCTGGTCTTGCCGAGATCGGCGCGTTTGGTTTGTCAATTCCAAGTGAATACGGCGGCTTCAGCGAAGGCGGCGACGGCGAATACATGGCAAGTTGCATCGCCACCGAAGAACTCTCGCGAGCATCACTTGGCATCGGTGGTTCACTGATCACTCGTCCAGAAATCCTCACGCGTGCGCTGGTCAAAGGTGGCACCGAGGCACAGAAACACGAATGGCTGCCAAAACTTTCAACAGCAGAAGTGATGGTTGCAGTTGCCGTGACCGAGCCTGACTACGGCAGTGATGTTGCTTCCATCAAAACAACTGCTGTTCCCGCTCAGCAAGACGGCAAAGACGGTTATGTAATCAATGGCGTAAAAACATGGTGCACATTTGCGGCACGGGCCAACGTGTTGATGCTTCTCGCCCGCACCGACCCAGATCGAACAAAAGCCCACAAAGGATTAAGCGTGCTGATCGTGCCCAAGCCTCTCGGCGATGCGCACGGTTTCGTTTTCAATCAGCCAGCCGGCGGCCGCATGGAAGGTCGCCCGATCGACACAATCGGTTATCGCGGCATGCATTCATACGAAATCGCAATTGAAAACTGGTGGGTACCAGCCGATCACTTGATCGGCGAGACCTCAGGGCTTGGCAAAGGTTTCTACTTTCAAATGGAAGGCTTTGAAAACGGTCGACTACAAACTGCAGCCCGCGCCGTTGGCGTAATGCAAGCCGCATATGAGGCAGCTTGCGACTACGCACAAAATCGAAAGACATTCGGCAAAAATATCGGTGAATATCAAATCATCCAAGCAAAGCTTGGACGCATGGCGGTTGTCATTCAGGGTGCTCGCCAATTCAGTTATGCAGTCGCCAAACTCATGGGCAAAGGTGAAGGCGCAATGGAAGCAAGCATGGTCAAGGCTTATGTTTGCAAAGCAGCTGAGTGGGTCACGCGTGAAGCAATGCAAATTCACGGCGGTTACGGTTACGCCGAAGAATATTCAGTCAGCCGACTTTATGTCGATGCACGTGTTCTCAGTATTTTTGAGGGCGCCGACGAAACTTTGTGCCTGAAAGTTATCGCACGACGTATGGTCGAAACTGCAACAGCTAATTCGAATTAGCTGACGAACTGCACCAAGTCGTGCAAACTTTCAATTCGCTCGCAGTCGGCGTTCAAATGAAATTTATACGGATCTAGCAACAGAGGGTTCAGGCCGGCGTTTCGCGCACCACCCACATCGTTGATATACGAGTCGCCGATGTATGCAATTCGCTCACGGGGCACGTTCATCACTCGAATTGCATCATCAAAAATTTGTGGCTCTGGCTTGGCGACGCCCACAACATGCGAGTCGGTCACGATCAAAACTGGCACACCTGCGCCATCGCCGACTTGACAAACATTCTCATTGGCCAATGTCTGCTCAATCTGTCCACTTGCGTTCGAGACGATTCCGATTCGCACGCCGAGCATGTGCAACCGCCACAAACCGGCCACCGATTCATGCAACGGAAACCGCCACAAAAACGCTGAAAAGACTTTCAGCAATGCTTCGGCAGCCTCAACCACTTTTTTCTCAGGTACACCAGCTTCACGCGCGTATGCCTGGCGATATGAGCTCCACGAAATTCGCTCAATTGAACTTGCTGATTGCGCGGCAGTCGCCTCGTCGATCGCTGCCATTCCTGCATAGTGACACCGCACAAGCGAGCCAAGATTCGTCGTTCCACCAAATGGTTCAAGCACCATTCCCGTTGTCAAAGGGTCAGGCACCACAAACACACCACCTGCGTCAAACAGCAGGGCATCGAAACGCTTAGTCAAATTATTTGCTGCGCTTGAGGCCAGCTCGACCACCGCGCGAAATAAATTTTAAAGCCATCTTGCGACTTGCCTCGTCGATCATCTCGTCACCAAACATCACTGCACCTTTTCCTTCGCCTTCAGTCGCGGTCGAATAGGCGTCCAAAATTGCCCATGCTCGATCAAACTGTTCTTGCGTCGGAGAAAATACCTCATTCAAAATTGCAACTTGATCTGGGTGCAATGCCCACTTGCCGTCGTAGCCCAGCGTGCGAGTGCGCTGACAGTAGTTTCTGAAACCTTCTGAGTCACGTATATATAGGTACGGTCCGTCAATAACTTGCAAAGAGTTAGCACGACCAGCCATCAAGATTTTTGAAAACACATAATGAAAGTGGTCGCCCGGATATTCGGCAATCTGCACGCCACCAGTCAAAACTGGCATCTCCATGCTCGCTGCGAAATCTGCCGGACCGAAAATAATTGTCTCTAGTCGCGGGCTTGCTGCGCAGATTTCTTCGACGTTGATCAGACCGCGGGCGGTCTCAATCTGTGCTTCTATGCCGATATGTCCGACTGGTAAACCGTTTGCAATTTCAACTTGACGCAACAGCAAATCTGTCGCCACGATCTGGGCAGCAGTTTCAACTTTTGGCAACATAATTTCATCAAGACGGGCACCTGCGCCACCGACTACTTCGATGATGTCGAATGCCGTCCACTTCGTGCTCCAGTCGTTGACACGAACACAAAGAACTTTGTCGCCCCAATCTTGCGTACGAATTGCATTTGCAACCCGGGCTCGCGAAGACTCTTTTTCTTTTGGCGCAACTGCATCTTCGAGGTCTAAGAACACCATGTCGGCCGGGATACCAGGCCCCTTGCCCATCATTTTTTCTGATGAACCAGGAATTGAAAGACAACTGCGGCGGGGTAAATCTCGTGAGCGTGCGGACATGTCTTAAATCCTACATCGCACGTGATTGCAGCGACGAAGTCGCTCGCGCGTTTACATCGCGCT
>JAEMTQ010000058.1:0-2277 GCA_016462185.1 Ilumatobacteraceae bacterium | reverse complement strand
AGCCAAACGGGTTTTTGTTCGCAATACCCAAGTGCCGCTACACCGTGACTGCCCGCACTACACATGACTTCACTCGAACTGGTTGCCAGAGCCTCAACGATTACATAGTCGCATTCAGCAATCACTCGCGAGAGGTTTTCAAATTGCACCAAATTTGCATTTACATCCATTGACAACAAACGGTCAACTGCAGCATCGCCATCTCCGTTGCTCTCGACAACAAAAATCTTCAAATCACTTCGCGTCGCCAGTGCATGCAAAATCGATGTGGGCCAACCAACAACGCAAACTTTCGCATCTTGTGGCACAGCATCACGCAAGTTTTTTATTGTTGCATCGGTTCGAATCTCTTCTTCACATTTTTGAATTGCCTCAAACGGGTCGGCTGCGTTAATCGCGTGACTGCACAGCCACCACAGCGGCCCCACAGTTGGGTGGCGTTGCACAATTCGTCGCACAGCCAAAACGATTCCGGCTGGCTCGTGACTCAGGCCACTGAGCGCCGCCGCGGTCTCGCGCACCAGTGAAACAGGGTCTGCCCCGCGTGCCCGCGCCACATATCTCAAATGCTCAATCGGGTGCATTTCCGAAACGCTACTGCCGACTTGCTACGGTCTTTGCTGATGATTATTTCACCTTCCCTGGATACGCAGATTCAATCCCTGAAGGGAGATGCTCGCCCACTTGAAGAATGGTTGACTACTTTCCACTTAGCGACAATCGTGCTCGATCCATTCACGAACGAAAGTGCGTGGATCTTGCCAACCGCAGTTCGCATCTTGCGCCAGTTCGCTGGTGCATCTGTTCGTACAAACTTTGTAATCACCTCGACACCCGACGAAGCGCGTCAATTCTTGGGGCCATACGCCGATGAGTTTCTCGTGTTTTGTGATCCTGCTCGAACATTCGTCAAACAACTCTCACTTACAGAAATTCCAGCATTTGTTTACGTGCAGATCAACGGCACGGTTCCGGTGAGTGCGCAAGGATGGAATGCCAAAGAATGGAGCAGTGTCGCTGAGCACATCGCCACCGCCGTCTCGTGGCGCAAGCCAATCATTCCTGTTTCGGGCGACCCTGGTTCGTTCAAAGGTTCGCCCGCACTCGCCTGACTGTGTTTTGTCAATAACCTGTAGTTGTGGCAAACAAACAACCTGAGCCATTTGTCAATTCACCATTGCTGCCACTCGGTCCAGATAAAACTGTTTATCGAAAAATTTCAAGTGACGGAGTCACTCTAGAGAAAACAACTCTCGGCACATTTGTGCGCGTCGACTCAAGTGCGATCACGTTGCTCACCGAGCACGCAATGCGCGACATCGCCCACTTGTTGCGCACCGAACATTTGCAACAACTCGCCGACATTCTCAAAGATCCTCAAGCCAGCGCCAACGATCGCTTCGTGGCTCTTGACTTGTTGAAAAATGCCAGCATTTCTGCAGGTGGCATTCTGCCGATGTGTCAAGACACAGGCACGGCAATCGTCAAAGCATCAAAGGGTCAACTTGTGTTCACCGGTGGTGGCGACGAAGAGGCAATTGCTAAAGGCATCTACAACACGTATCAGACCTCAAACTTGCGATACAGCCAACTAGCACCAATTTCAATGTTTGAAGAAGTAAACACCAATACCAACTTGCCTGCTGAAATAAAAATCTCAGCAACTGACGGCGACGAGTTCAAATTTCTCTTCATCGCCAAAGGCGGTGGCTCAGCCAACAAGAGTTATTTGTTTCAAGAGACAAAAGCTTTGCTCAATGAGAAAGTTTTACTGCCGTGGCTGTTTGACAAGATGCAGACTCTTGGCACGTCGGCTTGCCCGCCGTATCACCTCGCAGTTGTTATCGGTGGCACATCTGCCGAGTATGCAGTCGAAACAGCGAAACTCGCCAGCACAAAATACTTAGATTCATTGCCGACAAAAGGTTCTCGTGCCGGCCACGCTTTTCGCGACATTGATCTCGAAGCCAAAGTTCTCAAACTCGCCCAACAAACCGGCATTGGCGCACAATTCGGCGGCAAATATTTCTGTCACGACGTGCGCGTCATTCGCCTGCCGCGCCACGGCGCAAGTTGCCCCGTAGCCATGGCAGTTTCTTGCAGCGCTGATCGCCAAGCACTGGGAAAGATCACAAAAGACGGCGTCTTTCTCGAGCAACTCGAACAAGATCCAGCAAGATTCTTACCCGAAGTAACTACCGAAGAACTTTCAGCAGATGTCGTGAACATCGACTTGAATCGACCGATGAGCGAGATTCGCGCCACGCTTTCGAAATA
>JAEMTQ010000126.1 GCA_016462185.1 Ilumatobacteraceae bacterium | reverse complement strand
ATCAAGTCGCGCGCTGTTTGCACACGTCGCAACACAGTCTCGAGCGCATCGATGCGCGCCAAAACATCGCCCGCTTCTTCAAATCTCTGATCTTGCGAATACTTGCGCATCTTGATCGTCAACTTTTCGACAACTTCTTTGGCCTCGCCCATCATCGCGCCCACGACGCGCTCAACTTCACGCGCATACTCTTGCGGGTCAGCAGTGCCCGAACACGGGCAAAGCGCGAGCCCGAGTTGTGCCGCCGAGCAAACTGGCGCATCTTCGGGTGCACGATATTTGCGACCCATGCGCACTGTGCATCGTCGCAACGGAATCACAGATTCAATGGCATCAACTACATCGCGGGCCATTGCGCGAGTCGAAATCGGGCCGAGGTAAATATCCGCGCTACTAGCAACAGTTTTGGCAATGCGGCTTGCAATCACCAACCGCGGCCACTGCTCACTCAAAGTCAACCGCACGTAACAATATTTTGCCGTGCGCGTGAACGCATGGTTATATCGCGGACGCAACCTGGCGATCAACCGCAACTCCATAACTTCGGCTGTCAACAAATCTGGAGTCGAAACATAGTGAACCGCGTCCATCAACTTGAGCAGTGCCCCAACTTTGCGTCGTGTGTCTCCCGTGCCGAAATAACTTCGCACGCGCGAGCGAATATTCGTTGCCTTGCCGACATACAACACGTCGCCTTGCGCATCAACAAACAAATAGACACCCGGCCCGCGCGGCAGATCGACAGTCAACTTCAACTTCGCCGCCTGCGGGTGCGTGCCGATCTTGGCCATTGCCGCAAAGTCATCCAGATCAAAAACGCCAAAACCCGCAGCGCGCTCAATTAAATGATGCAGCAAATCACCTGTCGCCAACACATCGTTGATCGCACGGTGACTCGGCTGATGTGCAAAACCCAAAGTCGCAGCAAGAGTCGAAAGTTTGCAGTTGTCGACGTCGCCACCAACAATTCGGCGCGCCAAACCAACAGTGTCAAGCACGCGATTCACCAATCGCTCGCGTCCGTGACGCACAAGCGATGCGTTAATAAACCCGATATCAAAACGTGCGTTGTGCGCAACCAAAACTGAGTCGCCAATAAATTCGACAAGCGAGTCGAGCACCTCGTCAACTGTCGGCGCGTTGGCGACCATTGTTTCAGTGATGCCTGTCAAAACCGTGATGAACGGAGGAATTGCGCATAGCGGGTTCACAAGTGTCGTGAACCGTCCAGTTTCTTCTCCCCCGCGATATTTGACTGCGCCGATTTCGGTTATCGCGTCATATTCGTTTGACCCGCCCGTGGTCTCAAGGTCGACAACACAAAACTCAACATCGCACAACGCAACTGATTCTGGGGTTGCTACGCCGTTACCAGCCTCATCAATAACAGTTTCAGCGCGCAATATTTACATCACCCGAATGCACGCACGGCCCGCACCCGAAATGGGGTCGGTGGTGTTCTGTTGCCGTCTAAAGTTTGCACTCGATCAAATTGTTGACCGTCCATAAAATATTGTGTCCACGCAGTTTTAAAGTCATAAATACTTGATGTCCAGTAATAGCCCTTGTTGAAGCCCCCGACTGGTGTGTCGTTGCCAGCAACACGATTTTGTGCGAGACGATTGAATGCAATGTCTAGTTCGTCTTTTGCCGGCAAGAACCAATCGCTTTTGCCACCACAAACTAGATCGTCAGCGAACTTAGCGGCATAACTATTCGCACCAAACGCAGCAACTATTTCTTGAGTGTTTAATCGGCCCATGCCAATAAATTTTGTCTTGAGTCGTGTCACGGCAAACCCAGAAGTCTCATACACGCGGTTCGTCTTTGACGCTGGTCGCCACGGCAACCGCACACCTTCGCACGACTGCGGTGCAATTTCTAAATAACGTCCCCACGATTCGGTTTTGCCTGCGTCATAAAACACGATGCCGCCGCCTGGCCCGATATCGCCAACTCTGCAAATGGGTGTCGCCGCGTTGCTGCAACTCGGGTTGACTCTCGTCGCCGACCCATTCCACGAAATATCGCCACCCGATTTCGGCCCAAACGCACGAACACCAATAACTTGAAACGCCGCTGGTTGAAACGCCGAGCCAACATGAATCGGGCTTTGTTCATAATTTTTGTTTTTTTTCAGTCCACGAATAATGCCGTTGGCATCGGTGAATTGCGTGCCGTCTTGAAACAGTTGATACCAAGCAAACGATTCGCTCGC
>JAEMTQ010000057.1 GCA_016462185.1 Ilumatobacteraceae bacterium | reverse complement strand
GAAATGAACGCCGCCCAATATGAGCTTTCTATCGCTATTTGTTTCGTCGGTAAAGCGATGAATATCAAACCCTTGACCAACTCTTACACGCATCGCCATGGGTAAATACTTACACTTCGCCGCGCGAAATTGCGCGAGCCCAATTGAGGTCTTCAGGTGTCGTAATTTTGCGATTCAGTGGATCGCCGGTGATTACGACGATTTTTCCACCACGAGCTTCAACCAATGTTGAGTCATCAGTGCCTTCAGGATTATTTTCATGTGCTTGACGTAATTGCTTTGCGCGAAATGCCTGAGGTGTTTGTACTGCAACTAGTTGTCGGCGATCTGGTGTTGACGTAACAATATTGGTCGAGTCAATAAATTTGATTGTGTCAACAACAGGTAGCCCGGGCACGGCACCGTCGGCGCCGGAACAAACTGCATCAATTACCTCGTCAAACAAAAACTCTGACGCGAACGGTCGAGCGGCGTCGTGCACACAAATAATCGTTGCATCGGAGGGCACCGCGGCTAGCCCGCATCGAACTGATGCACTTCGGGTTGCCCCACCAGCCACGCCACCTTCGCGCTCGGCTTGTTCGGGAGGTAAAACGATGACAACACCGTCGCTTGAAATTCGGGCGGTTTCGACTGCCCAGTCCACAATTCGACGCTCGTTAATTAGTGAAAACTGCTTTGGGCTGCCGAATCTGGTTCCTGAGCCTGCAGCCACAACAATCGTCCAAATTTTTTCACCTACTCGCTGCTTTGAGACGGTGTTCACGCCTATTTAGGGTAGTAGGTTCAATAGTTAATGGGACACGACGAGCTATTAAAAAGCAGTGAGTTTTTTGCAGACACTTCGAAAGAAGTCTTGGCATCAATCGCCGCGCGTGGCGAAACAAGAAATCTTCAACGCGGAGACGTTCTTTTTAAAGAAGGCGAAAAACCAGAGTCGATGTACATCGTTCTATCTGGTCGAGTTGCAATAGCAATTGGTAATCGTCCACTCGACAGCCGCGAGAGCATGCTTGCCCTGATGGAACGTGGCGATCTATTCGGCGAATTAGGTCTGCTTGATGGTGGAGCTCGAAGTGCAATGGCTCGCGCAATAGAGCCATCTTCAGTTTTACAGATTCCTTACAAAGTTGTTCTTGAACAACTTGAATCAAACCCGTCAATGTTGTGGGGAGTTACAAAATTACTTGCAAAGCGCTTGCGTACGATGGACGAAGTTTTGTCTGACAGTGTTTTTCTTGATGTGACTGGCCGAACTGCTAAGCGCTTGATAGAACTCTCAGGCGGCAAAGACGAATTTGTATTACCGATCACTCAAGAAGAATTGGCTGGCATGGTTGGTGCTTCACGTGAACGTGTCAATAAAGCAATCGCCAGTTTTATTCGACTTGGTTGGATCGAGCAGCACGATCGCCGCTATCAAATCTTGATGCGCCAAAAATTAGAGTTTCGCGCAAGTTAACTGATTAACCAGTTGTAAGTCTTTTCATAGGCGTTCGCTGCATCTTGTGCCCGGTGGGCAGGACGTGAAGCGTCGTGAGCGAATGCATGCTCAGCCTCTGGATAAATCTCTGTTTTAACATTTAGTCGAATCAACTCGGCGACGTCTGCAGGTGGTGTGTAGTGATCTTTACCGCCGATGATTGCCAGTACACGGTCTTTGTTTCCATTTTTTAAAAATTCAAGTGGTTCTCCTTGAGTCGCACTCTTCCAACCGTCGGGAACCGTAATCATTCCGTAAAACGAAATGATTTTCTTGAATCGATCAGATCGGGCGGACTTAAAGCAATACATTCCGCCCATACAAAACCCCATCAAGCCAACTTCGGCGGTGCCAAGAGCATCTGCTGCTTCGTGTAGATCACGCAAATGTTTGTCATCATCAAGCTCAGGCACGGCGGCAAATCGTGGTTCTATTTCAGGGCCAAGAGTTTTGCCGGGAAACGGTTCAACTGCGCACACAGCCATTTGCCATTCATTGGCTAAACGCTTCACGAGAACGTCATAAAGTCCGCGCAAACTGAAAATATCTGGGGCAATTACCAACCCCATTTTAGGATTTGCCACTGTTCTGTCGATCTCGCACTCTGTACCTGAAGGCAATGTGATTCGCATTCCCCAATTATGGCCTGTGCTGATTCATTAAAAGTAATAGCCACGACAGGAGTGAGAGTTCAGGTGAGTTCTGGGGTTGTACTTCGGGTGGCTCTCATTTTTCATGATGCTGGGCATGACCCAACAACAAACACAGTTAAAGACAGACCAGCATCAGCTGGTCTGGAGTCCGGGACTAACACAAAGGCCCAATAGTCCGGTTTCAAAATTGATCAAAGAATGGGAGTTGATAAGTACTCGACATAAAGAAGTTGATGTCGTCAACTCTTGGCAATTGCCGGGCGGCAACGTATCAAGTCTTGATCAAGTTTTGGTTCGTGCAGGTTTCAACACTGCGCGTGACGACTCGAATGGTGACAACTATTTATGGCTACTCGTGAAGCAAGCCAGCAATGATGAACTTGCCGCACGAATTGTTTTGCAGAGAATTTTGCCGCCACTTGTTTCAATTGCTCGACGTCGCGGGCGAATCATGCAGGGTGGTGTTGATGCCGCTCTTTCTGAAGTGTTACCGAGTGCATGGACAGTAATCCGCCAATATCCATGGCATCGTCGCCCAAACAAGGTTGCGTCAAATCTTGTACTTGACAGCGAATACTTCGCGTTCGTTCAAGCGAATCGTGCCAAAAAAGTCAAGGTGTTTGCGGTTGAACCACACTTGCTTAGCGAACTGATAGCCGAACCAGAGACCGATGAGTTCGGTCAAGAAGTGACTTTAGAAAGTTTGTTGACAGTAGCGATTAGTCAAGACATTGATCCTCGACATGTCGAGATTTTGCGCGCAGTTGCGAGTGGCCAAACCGCAGCGACTATTGCAAAGCACTATGGCATTGCCGAGCGAACTGCTCGCGCATGGCGAGCACAGGCAATTAGCGAGTTGCGTGTACGAACGCGGTGTTCGGTGTGAGTTTGGTTGTTCTCAAACGCAAACTGTTAGACACAACGAAGACACTCGAGAGCGCCATTGCGAGTCCTGCCCACATCGGGTTCATATAACCCAGTGCCGCAAGTGGAATTGCCGCCGTGTTGTAGGCAAAAGCCCAAAAAACATTTGCCGTGATCGTGCGCAGAGTTGCTCTCGAAAGCAAAATTGCATCTGTCACAAGTCGCAAGTCGCCGCTGACGATTGTCAGATCACTGGCATTCATTGCAACATCTGTACCCGTGCCCATGGCAATGCCCACATCGGCCTGGGCGAGCGCCGCCGCATCGTTGACACCGTCACCAACCATTGCAACTGCGTAGCCGCGTTGTTGCAGGTCGGCGACAACACGCACCTTCTCATCAGGTAGAACTCCAGCGATTACGTGCTGTTCGTCGTTCTCAATGCCAACTTGTTGGGCAATTGCTGCCGCTGTTGCACTGTTGTCACCGGTTAGCAGAACTGACCGAAGCCCCAGTTTGTTAAGCGCAACGATGGCCTGAGCACTTGTTGGTTTTGGTTGATCTGCGACTACACAAATACCTTTTACTAGACCGGCAATGACAACGAGCACCGCCGTGTTGCCGGCGTTGCGTGCCTTTGCGAGTGCCTCACGTAAATCGCCAGGTATAACCACAAGTGATTTGCTAAACAACGATTCACGTCCGACCATTACGCGCTGCGACTCGACAACTCCAGATGTTCCCATGCCGGGTGAAGAGACAAAATCACTGACATGAGGTAGAGATCCGAGCTCTTTGCGTGCCGCCGTGGCGATTGCTCGTGCAACAGGGTGTTCACTTGCGTGCTCAAGAGCGCCAGCAAATCTCAGCACTTCACTGCGATTTGTTCCGGACGCAACTATTACGTCGATCAGTTGCATCACGCCTGTGGTGATGGTTCCAGTTTTGTCGAATACAACGGTGTCAATTCGTCGAGTGCTTTGTAAAACATCTACACCCTTGATTACGATCCCCATTTGTGCCGCGCGTCCGCTGCCAACCATCAAGGCAGTTGGCGTTGCGAGACCAAGTGCGCACGGGCAAGCAATGATCAAAACAGCAACTGCTGCGGTGAATGCTTGCGTAGTTGAGTCAGCCAAAAAATACCAACTGAGAAAAGTCAAGATTGCTAAACCAATCACCGATGGCACGAATACGCTGCTGACGCGATCAGCAAGTCTTTGAACCGGCGCTTTTGTGGTTTGCGCATCTTGAACTAGCCGAGTGATTTGAGCGAAAGTTGTTTCTGCGCCAACGTGAGTTGCTCGCAGAATCAATCGACCCGTCAGGTTTACGGTTGTGCCTGTGACGGTGCTGCCAGGCGCAACATCAGTCGGCACGCTTTCGCCGGTCAGCATCGAGACATCTAAAGACGAATTGCCTTCGACGACGACACCATCGGCAGGAATGATTTCACCGGGCCGCACAACCAACAGATCGCCGACAAGCACTTTTGACGCGTCAATTGAAATTT
Organism: Ilumatobacteraceae bacterium; assembly: GCA_016462185.1. GTDB lineage: Bacteria > Actinomycetota > Acidimicrobiia > Acidimicrobiales > Ilumatobacteraceae > BACL27. The sequence continues at coordinate 3,653 of JAEMTQ010000057.1, read as the reverse complement.
CTTCTGAATCACGAAGCACGGTTGCAGTTCGGGCGTTGAGTGCGAGCAATGACCTGAGAGCATCGCCCGCACGGTTCTTTGCTTTGGCTTCGAAGTATCTGCCGGCGAGCAAGAACACAGTTACGGCAACTGCTACTTCTAAATAAATGTGAGTGCTATCTGCCGACTTCATTGTCATTTCGGTCATGTTCATAGCTTTTGATGAACCCCGATAAATATGTTCGACTGCGTCGCCCCAGATGATCACCCAAACCGACCACGCTGTGGACGCAAAAACACCAATTGAAATGAGAGTGTCCATCGTTGTCGATCGATGGCGTGCGTTCATCAGTGCGGCACGATGAAATGGCCAGGCACCCCAAGTGACGACTGGTGCACTTAGTGCGAGAGCAAGCCATTGCCAATTTTTAAACTGCAAGTTTGCGATCATTGATATAAGCACGACTGGTATGCCGCACACAATTGACGCGGTCATTCGGGTCAACAACATTGCGACGCGCTCGTCAACTTCTGCTTCAATCATTTCTGCAGTCGTGTCTTCAAGCAATCTCGCGCTGTAGCCCAAAGATTTAACTGTTTCAATCAACTCTGGCGTGCTTGTTGACTCGGCAGAGAAGTTGACTCTGGCCGACTCTGTTGCAAAGTTGACGGTTGCTTCAACCCCAGCAATTTTGTTCAAACCCTTTTCAATTGTCATCGCACAGGCATTGCACGACATTCCAGAAAGACTTAGGTCCACTTGCAGTGCAGTTAACTTTTGAGCCATTGGGTACTTCATTCTCGCATAAAAAGTGACGAATCACACTTAGGCAGGTGCATCACTTTTACTTAAAAAAGTTAAATTAATCACTACTATGTCTCTAATGAAGCTTCAAAAAGTTTTGTTCGCAGTTGCTGTTATTGCCATTGCAGGTTGTGGTTCAGCGAAAGAGTCGAACTCACTGTTTAACGACGCAGACGCAATGTTTGCCCAGATGATGATTCCACATCATGAACAAGCGATCGTTCTTGCCGAAATAGCCGAAAGCCCGACCTCTGTGGCAGGCCCAGAAGTTACTTCGTTGGCTGCACAAATCAAGAGTGCTCAGGGTCCAGAAGTTGAATTGATGAAAAGTTTCTTAACGCAGTGGGATGTGCCAGTTGTCGGTCACGAGTCGATGGATCACGGCTCAATGGACCACGGTTCAAAGATGAAAGGAATGTTGTCAGTTGAAGAGCTTGCGAAGTTGTCAACGCTGTCTGGCAAAGTTTTTGACAAAGAGTGGATGTTGGCGATGATCGCTCACCATGAAGGCGCGATCGAGATGGCTCGAACCGTTGAACAATCTGGCAAAAACTTAGAAGTACAGGCCCTTGCTAAAACAATAATTAGTGGTCAGCAAGTTGAAATTGATCAAATGAAGTCAATGCTGGCGAATCTCTAATTACTTAGTCAGAGAAAGATTTCAGCCCCACTTAGATTGGCCAAAACGGTAGCCAACGCTGCGAACTGTTTCGATCAGGTTGGCATGTTCTTCGCCGAGTTTGGCTCGTAAACGACGAATGTGAACGTCAACCGTGCGGGCACCGCCGTAATACTCGTAGCCCCAAACACGTGACAGCAATACTTCACGGCTGAAAACCTTTCCAGGATTCTGTGCCAAAAATTTGAGTAGTTCGTACTCCATGTAAGTCAAATCAAGAGGGGATCCACCAAACGAAGCCTGGTAAGTCTCGGTGTTTAAAATTAGTCCGCTGTATTCGATAAGTGATTCACGCGAAACCGACATTTCTGTATAAAACAAATGTCTTAGGCGAGAGTCGAGTTCGCGAGGATGAATCGGTGCAAGACAAAAGTCATCAAATAAGTCATCGCGCATTTCAAGATCTGCGAGCTGGGCACCACTCACGAGCACGATCACGCGTTCAACTGCATTTTCGCGGCGACGAAGTGCGCGACAAATCGCCCAACCTGATTCAGGGTCTTGACTGCAATCAACTACGGCTCCAGCCCAACCTAGGGTCGGCTCAAGTTTGTCGAGAGCATCGGTTGACTTAACTGCCTTCCATGAGTAACCAGATAAATCAAGTGTCCGAGCGACGTCGATTGGTGCCGGGTCGGGGAATACGGCAAGGAGTTGTTCTTTGTCAGTGCTCATTTTTTGGCTCAAAGCGAACGAAGATAGCGGTTGAGTTCGTATTGGCTGATGTGTGTCTTATACCCACGCCATTCAGCGCGCTTGTTTCGCAAGAACCATTCGAAAATGTGCTCTCCTAGAGCCTCGGCGACGAGCTCCGAGCGTTCCATTACACGAAGTGCATCAGACATCGACTGTGGCAATTGCTCGATACCGAGTTTTGCCAACATGTCATCTCCCATTTCAAAAAGATTTGAGTCGGCTTCTGGTGGCAACTCGTAGCCCTCTTGAATGCCCTTTAAGCCTGCGGCGAGAATTACCGAGAATGCAAGGTACGGATTGCAGGCTGGGTCTGGAGAACGATATTCAATACGTGTCGCATGTTCGCTGTTTCGTTTTTGAATCGGCACACGAATCAAACCGCTGCGATTGTTTCGTGCCCACGAAATATGCACTGGTGCTTCAAAGCCAGGAACTAGCCGTTTATAACTGTTGATGTTTTGGTTTGTTACAGCAGTAATTTCGGCTGCGTGTCGCAACAAGCCAGCCATGAACTGTTTTGCCGTAACCGACAAGTTGTACGGATCTTCGGCATCATGAAAAGCATTTTGTTCGTCTTTAAACAAACTTAAGTGCAGGTGCATTCCTGATCCCTGAACACCCTCGAGAGGTTTAGGCATAAACGTGGCGTGAACATTGTGAAGCGCTGCGATTTCTTTGACTACCAATCTGAAAGTCATCACACTGTCGGCCATGGTCAACGCATCTGTATGACGTAAATCGATTTCGTGTTGGCTAGGTGAGTCTTCGTGAAAACTGTATTCAACTGGAATGCTCATCGTTTCGAGAGTTCGAATTGTTTCTTTGCGCAACGAACTTGTGATGTCGTTGCTTGTTAAGTCGAAGAAGCCACCCTCGTCTAATGGCACAGGTCGCGAGTCGACTTTTGGTGGATCAAAATAAAAGTATTCAATATCTGGCGCAATATAAAATTGGTAGCCAAGTTTTCGCGCATTGTTTAAGTTGCGACGCAAAACTTGTCGTGGGTCGCCATCAAAAGCCGTGCCATCAAGCTTGGCGATGTCACAAAAAACTCTGGCTTCGGCACCTTTCGGATCAACCCATGGCAACACTTCGAAAGTGTTGGCGTCAGGAAGAGCCAGAACATCGCTTTCTTGAATTCGACTGAAGCCGTCAATTGCCGAGCCATCAAAGCTCATGCCGTCGTTAAGGGCATTCTCCATTTCGGCTGGACTGATGGCAAAACTTTTGAGGTTTCCAAGCACATCGGTGAACCACAGTCGAACAAGACGAATACCTCGTTCTTCAACGGTGCGCAAGACATAGTCGCGTTGCTGTTCAATCATCTCAGCACTCTTTTCGAATTGGTTGCACAAATACAGTCTGCCGCCGTAACTGCGAGTTTCACTCGGGCTACGGCGGCAGGACTATTGGGTTTCTAGAGAATTGTTACTTCTTCTTTGCTTTCTTCGCTCCAGTTTTCTTTGGGGCTTTCTTGCTCGTGCTCTTTTTCGG
>JAEMTQ010000056.1 GCA_016462185.1 Ilumatobacteraceae bacterium | reverse complement strand
ATTCCTCTCAGTGAATTTGCGGCGCGAGTCTCAGAAGTTGGTGCTGACAAAGTCGTGTACATGATTTGTCGAAGCGGAGCGAGAAGTATGCAAGCCTGCGAGATCTGCATTGACTCAGACATCAATGGTGTCAAAAATGTTGCTGGTGGAACCATGGGTTGGATCGCCTCTGGACGCGACATCGTTACAGGCGAGCTTCCAGGGTGACTTTTGAATGGGTCGACAGTGAGTCGGCTCTGAATGACGTCGTCAACGAAGTCTTAAGTCAGCCAAGGTATGCGATTGACACCGAGTTTCATCGCGAAAAGACTTACTACCCGAAACTTGCCCTCGTACAAATCAAATGGGATAAAACAACAGCGCTGATTGATCCTTTGGCAGTCGATCCGCGTGGTCTTGGTCGATTATTTTCAAGCGACGTTCTGGCAGTGATTCACGCCGCGCAACAAGATCTAGAAGTTTTACGTCATGCTGCTTTAGACGCACCTAGGCGAATTTTTGATTGTCAAGTTGCCGCGGGCTTCATTGGATTTTCAACGCCTTCTCTTGCAACACTTGTGCAGTCAATTAAAAAAGTTTCGCTGTCAAAAGGCGACCGGCTCACCGATTGGTTACGACGACCGTTGACCGAACAGCAATGTAGTTACGCGGCCGACGACGTGGCTTATCTGTTTGACCTGCACGATGAACTCTCAAAACAATTAGAAGCTTTGGGAAGAACCGAATGGGTCAATGACGCTTGTCGAGATCTGCAGGCTCGTCCAAGTGGTCCACAAAGTTCAGACGACGCATGGCTGAAGTTAAAAGAGGCTCGAGCACTCAAAGGTGCTTCAAGGGGCGTAGCGCAATCTCTGGCCAAGTGGCGTGAAGAACGTGCAATGCGAAGTGATGCACCACCGCGTCGAATTATGTCTGACATGGCATTGCTTGGAATTTCCCAACGAGTTCCGAAGTCGGTTGAAGAACTAGCGACGACTCGAGGCGTTGATGATCGTCATTTGTCGGCAGACTTTTGTCGCGAGATTATGACGGCAGTTCGAGACGGCGCTAAGCAAACTATTTCGTTGCCTTCGTCGGACAATGATGACGTTGACAAGTGGGCGAGACCTGCTTTGACGTTGATCACTGCATGGATCGGCGAATTGGCTCGCAAACATCAAATTGACGCAACCTTGCTCGCAACCAGAAGTGACATCACATCATTCTTACGAAAAGCCCCAAATGCTCGTTTGAGTGAAGGTTGGCGAGCAGAACTAGTCGGTAACGACCTGAATCGAATTTTAAATGGAGAGGTCGGATTGAGCGTTGACCGTGACGGACATCTCAAACTTATTGAGGCGTCGAGTTCATAAAAGCGCATTTTCTGCTTACAAATCCCCGTTTCGTAGGCATTTTCTTGCTAGAGTCTTCTGCAATGTCTATCCACTAGGCGGTGACCAAAACCGGTAATCGCCCCAGAGAAATTTGGAGCCCTACCGTGAAAAAGGGTCGTCATCGTCGATTTGAAGAAGCTCGTCGCCTGAAACAAACAGGTCCGTCTGCTGAGGATCTTGGTGTAGCGAGAGAAACTAAGTCGAAGTCGCAAGAAGATGAATACGCAGCCATTGCTGAACGTTATGGTGTGCGGTTTGATGAAAACGGTGATGAGATCGCCGATGATTCAGACGAAGAAAATTCCTGATACTGAACTGAGAGCCCCCAATTAATAACATTCGAAATCTCGCTCTAGTAGCGCACGTTGACCATGGCAAAACAACTCTGTTGGATGCTCTCCTTAAAAGCGGTGGAACGTTCGCCGCTCACCAAGCCGTCGTTGACCGAGTCATGGACTCAAACGACCAAGAACGCGAACGCGGAATTACTATTTTGGCAAAAGCCGCCGAGATCGAATGGCGCGGCACAAAAATCAATCTTGTAGATACACCAGGTCACGCCGACTTCGGAGGAGAAGTTGAGCGCGCACTTGCACTCGTTGACGGCATTTTGCTTCTCGTAGATGCTGCGGAAGGTCCGCTGCCTCAGACCCGTTATGTTTTATCAAAAGCCTTGGCACGAGACCTTCCAGTCGTAGTTGTTCTCAACAAAGTTGATCGCGCCGATGCTCGACCAGAAGAAGTTCTCGAAGAAGTTGAGCAATTATTTCTTGATCTTGCTCATCACGATCACCACTTGTCCTTTCCGGTTATCTCAGCGGTTGCGCGTGACGGTAAATCGATGAAGGGCATTGGTATGCCAGCAGAGAACGCGGACTTAGTGCCGCTGTTGGACGCGATACTCGACACAATCCCTGCTCCGAAGGCAGACCCATCTGCGCCGCTTCAAGCCCTTGTCGCCAACCTTGATGCTTCTGATTACCTTGGTCGACTTGCAATCGGTCGTGTTGAAGCTGGTGAATTGAAAAAAGGCGATATGGTCACGGTTTGGCAGCATCCGACGCCGTCGAATCCTGCGCCGTTCATTAAGCGTAAAATTTCGACCCTGTTTGCATTCCGTGGAATCAGCAGAGAAGAAGTCACTTCAGTTTCCGCAGGTGATTTGTTCATCTTGGCCGGCATTGATGAAGTTGAAGTTGGTGACACGATCGCAGCAATTGAGAACGCCCCTGCGTTGCCACGACTTGAAGTTGATGAGCCTGTATTGCGCATGAGTTTTGGAGTTAACACGTCACCGTTTGCGGGTCGCGAAGGAACTTTCCTTACTAGTCGTCACTTGAGCGAGCGTCTATTCAAAGAAGTGCTCGGCAACGTTTCAATTCGTGTCAACACAACCGACAGCCCTGATGTAATCGAGGTTGCCGGTCGTGGAGAATTGCAACTTGCAGTTCTGATTGAGAATATGCGTCGTGAGGGCTACGAATTGCAAGTGAGCCGACCTGAAGTAATCACCAAAGAGATTGATGGCAAGAAGCACGAACCTCTTGAAGCGGGAACTATCGACGTTCCCGACGAATATGTCGGTGCGGTTACACAGGCTCTTGCGCCACGCAAAGGCAGAGTAGTGAATCTTGAACAAGGCGATACAGGTCGAACAATCGTTAGTTTTCAAGCGCCATCCAGAGGTTTGATCGGTTTCCGTTCTTTACTTCTAACGGTTACTCGTGGCACCGCATTGCTTCATCAAAGCCTCAACGGTTACATGCCTTGGGCAGGGGACTTGCCGCATCGCATGGGTGGTGCAATGGTTTCAGATCGAAAAGGTTCAACGACTGCATATGCACTCGACAATTTGCAGCTACGTGGCACATTGTTTGTCGCCCCTGGTGTTGAGGTCTACGAAGGAATGGTTGTCGGAGAAAATGCCCGAGAAGACGAAATGGTCGTGAACGCGGTTCGAGCCAAAGAATTGACGAACATTCGTACCCACAGTCATGACGATGGGCCAAAGTTAGCGACCCCAGTGACTCACACTCTTGAATCAGGTATTCAGTGGATTGGTGAAGATGAACTTGTCGAAGTCACACCAGGAAACATTCGAGTGCGAAAACGGTTTTTGAGTATGGAAGACCGCAGAAAATCGAATAAGAGCAGTAAGAACTAGCTCTTGGTCTTGCGTCGCACTTGAGGGTGCGGCAAGAAAGTAGTGCGTGGTTTTTGAAGTTGCTTTACGATCATTTCGTAAATTTCATCACCACAAAGTTCGATTAGTTCGTCTTTGAGGTATTTGTAAACGGGACGAGTTCCGACAAATGCCGAAGAATCGTCTGTGCACCACCAGTGGAAGTCGTGCCCGCCGCCGCCCCAATCTCGTCGCTTCCATTCTCTAACAATTGAAAGAATGTGGTCTTCATCTTCGTCGTGTTGTTCAAGGCGAAGGGGTACCTGCCAACAAACGTCAGGCTTCCAATCCATTGGGCGCTCGCCGGCTGCAGTAGCTGCGATATGAAAAGCACAGCCCATTCCACCTTCGAAGTCAGGACGATTGTGAAAGATGCAGGCGCCTTTGTACGAGGTAGTTACGTCTGAGCCGTCTCGTTCTTTTCCGAGCCATTTGTTGTTTTGGCCTTGTTTAAAATTTTGCCAATGTTCTGGCTTGAGTCGCTTAACAAATTTCTTTACCGAAGCAAGATCTTCTTTGTCTATGAAGTGGGCGCCGTAACTGCAGCAACCTTGATGTAATTCGGGAGCAGGATCATCAAGAATCCCTTCACAGCCGTTGCCATAAATGCATGTCCAATTTGAGCGAAGAAATGTGGCGTCGATCATCCATGTCTGCTCGAGGTCAGGATCGGCGAAACTAATCCATTCGTGAAGTTCTTCAGGCTGTGACATCTCGGAGCAGGCTAATGGCATACTTGTATGACTATGCAAAATGATGAAAAAAATTCGGACAACTTAGAACTGATTGACAAGTTGAAGGGTATTTCTGAACAACTCGCAGACAAGGCTTTAGACGCCCTTAAGCAGGCTCATGCGGCAGGCGAGTCGAAGCGACCAGAAATTGAACGCACATTGACACAAGCGCGACGCGCTGTAGAGAAGGCAATCAGCCTGCTTATTAGAGACTAAAGAACCCTGTCGTAATTATTTCTGGTTTATTGCGTCTATAAGTTCGCGAAGTCGCCCAAAGTCACGCCGAGCAAATTGAAATGCCACGCGGAACTTATCAATGCAGTCTTGATCTGAGGTCTCCTGAGAAGATATTTGAACTTTCTCAATGGTCGAGTTAACGCAAATATCAGCAAAGTCAAGGTTAAGTTTCTTGAGTTCGTTATCAGTCAATTCGCGATTCAAACGCAGTATCAATCGCTTGCCAACAAAGCGCATCGAGTGATATGTCGAATAAAAATTGGAGATTTCGGCAAATGCATCTTCGACATTTGAACAGATTCGGTAAAGCGATAGATCTTGAGGAGAAACAAGTTTTCGAGGCACGAGAGTATTTCGGACAAACTGATCAAGATCTTGCCAAAAAGGGTCGTTCGGCAAATCAAGCACAACAATCGGCACCGGGTTGCCTTTTCCGGTTTGCGAAAGAGTTAAGAGCTCGAACATCTCGTCCAAAGTGCCGAATCCTCCCGGCATACAAATAAAAGCCTGAGATTCTTTAACGAGCATCAATTTGCGAGTGAAGAAGTATCGCATTGCAACGTATTTCTCGTCTCCTGCGATAATTGAATTCGCTGAAGTTTCAAACGGTAAACGGATGCTCACACCGATTGACATTTCTCTTCCCGCACCCGACATGCCGGCTTCCATGATTCCTGGGCCAGCTCCCGTGACAACCATCCAACCATTGTCTGCCAATTTCTTGGCGACGGCTTCGGTTTGTTTATAAACAGGATCATCTTTGGTCGTGCGGGCTGATCCAAAAATAGTTACTTTCTTTTTGTTTGCATACGGGGCGAACATTGAAAATGCCTCACTCATTTCGGTGAGCGCAGCACTCGCGATTTTTAAGTTCAATGTATTTGTCGACTCGCTACCGAGCTGAAGCGACGTACGAATAAGTTCTGCAATCAAACGCTTGTCGGCAACAATGTTGCTCGACCTAAGAAGTTGATCTATCGATTGCTCGAGATCAGAGCTTGTCATTTCAGCAGTTCGGCTGTTTTTGCGCTGAGTGCGACAAGAAGGTCATCAAAACTCTTCTGGAATGATGCAACACCTTCACGCTCAAGTTTTTCTGCGACTTCGCTGACGTTAACACCGACAGTTTTCAGATCAGCCCATTGAGAGTTAGCCATGTCAAGATTCGTTTCAATTGTCGAACTCAAAGATCCGTGGTCGCTGAACGCCTCAACCGTTGTATCGGGAAGGGTGTTGACGGTGTGTTCACCGATCAGTGCGTCGACATAAATCGTGTCGCGATATTTTGGATTCTTAGTTGATGTTGAAGCCCACAGCGGTCTCTGAACATTTGCGCCTAGTTGTGCAAGTTTGCTCCACCGAGGACCGGTAAATGACTTTTTAAACATCTGGTAGGCGAGTTTGGCTTGATTGATCGCCGCAGTGCCAAGTAGATCATTCGCTTGATCGCTACCAACCTGCTCTAGTTGGCGATCAATTTCTGTATCGACACGAGAGATGAAGAAACTGGCAACGCTTGATACGGAAGCAACTGACTTTGGGTTTGTCGTTGCGAGGATCTCTAAGCCTTCGATGTATGCATCAATAACTTCTTGATAGCGCTCAAGGCTGAAGATCAAAGTGACGTTTACATTTCGGCCCTCACTAATCATCGTCTTTATTACTGGGACACCTTCAACAGTGGCAGGAATTTTAATCATCACATTCGGGCGCTTAATTTGTTCGTCGAGTTCGCGTGCGGCCAAAAGCGTCTTGGACTGCTCGTGTGCCAGAGAAGGATCTACCTCAACACTTACAAAGCCGTCTAAACCGCTGGAAGATTCGTATAGAGGCTCGAATATCTCCAACGCTGAGTTGATGTCACGTAAGACAAGTTGCCAATAGCAATCAATTGGTGAAAGCTTTTGGTTAACTAGGGCGGTGAATTGCTCTGAATAATCTTCGGAGCCTTGAATTGCCTTCTGAAATATTGTCGGATTTGAAGTCAAGCCTCGGATGCCAGAGTTTCGAATGGCCATAAGTTCGCCAGATGTTATGTAACTGCGCTTTAAATTATCTAGCCACGGACTTTGGCCATAGTCGTTGAACAGCGCTTTGAGCCGATCAGACATTAAAGCGACTTCACAAACTTGACAACCGCGTCAACGCTGATGCCCAACTCTTTGAGTGCGATTGCCCCAGGCGCACTAGCGCCGAATCTATCGATGCCTATTGTGTGGTCGGCATACTTTTGCCAACCCATGGTTACCCCAGCTTCAACCGAAATAACAGGAACACCTTTCGGGAATAGTTCTTTGGCGAGGTTCTTGCCGAGAAGTTCATATCGATCCCAACTTGGCATCGAAACAACTTGAGCTCTTATGTTTGAAGCGAGAAGTTCAGCGGCCACTTGTGTGCAAAGTCCAACTTCGCTGCCTGTCGCGAGCAAAACAAATTGCGGTGCGTCAACTTTGTGACCGACAATTCCTGCGCCGTGACTCACTGCTGAACCATCGGTGACACTGAGTACGTTTTGTCTCGAAAGAATTATGGCAGTTGGACCGTCATGGTCTACCGCCGCACACCAGGCTGCAATCGTTTCGTTAGGGTCTGCCGGTCGAATGACCTGAAGCCCAGGGATTACCCGAAGTGATGCAAGTTGCTCAATTGGCTGATGGGTCGGTCCATCTTCTCCAACACCAACGGAGTCATGAGAGAATATAAATACACATTTTGCTTTCGAAATCGCTGCGAGCCGAATTGCGGGACGCATGTAGTCAGCAAATACGAAAAAGGTTCCACAGACAGGAAGAACGCCACCATGCAGTGCCATGCCGACAACTGCGGCACCCATTGCGTGTTCTCGAATGCCGAAATAAATCTGCCGACCATCAGGGGCATTTGAACTTTGGGCTACTTGTTTTGAAAGCTTGGTGCCTGTGTTGCCTGTTAAGTCTGCAGAGCCAGCGATTAATCCTGGGAGTGCGGGAAGCGAAGCGTCAAATGCTTTTTGAATTACTTGCCTGGTCGCAAGCGAAGTTGTCGAGTCAAATACAGGAAGTAGTGAACTAAAAGATGATGACTTAGGTGTATTCCACGCTGCATCCCAAAGGTAGCGCTCGTCAATTTGATTTAAGTCGTCTTCATAACTTGAAGTGAATGACAAACCCCGATTTGCGGCGTGCGAACGAATTGCGTTGACGAGATCTTTCGGGGCCCAGAATGGCTCATCAGGAATGCCCATTACTTTTTTTGTTGCTGAAACATGTGATGCAGTGAATGGATTGCCGTGCGCCTCATGCGCATCTGTGAAGTCTGGTGAAGGTGTACCGATATGCGATTTGAGAATGCACAGGGTTGGTGCGCCGCGATTTGCTCTTGCTGTAAGCAAGGCATCTTCAAGAGCATCGCAGTCATCAGCAATCTCGCCAAGATTCATGATGTTCCATCCGTAAGCGGCGAAGCGTTTGGCGACATCATCCGAGCAGCTGAGCGAAGTTGAGCCGTCAATAGTTATTGCGTTGTCATCGAATACGCACACCAGTCGATCAAGTTTCAAATGACCAGCTAGCGATGCAGCCTCATGACTGATTCCCTCCATTAGACAGCCATCGCCGACGAGTACAAAAGTGTTGTGATCGCAGGCTGATGCGCCGAAACGCGCTCGTAAGTTTCTTTCGGCGAT
>JAEMTQ010000125.1 GCA_016462185.1 Ilumatobacteraceae bacterium | reverse complement strand
GGCCCATCAATCTTTTTCGTGTTTGACAGATGCAACAAAATCGCTTCTTGTGTTGAGTTGAACGCACGGCCACCCAAATTGCGCCAGTTATATTTTGTCGAAGTGTTAAGCAAACTTGGAATTGTTTTTGAATCTGAAGTTGCACCAATACCAAACACGCTGCTGCCGCCAACTAAAAGTGCCGTTGGAGCATTCGGTTTTGTGCCAACAGAGTTGCGTGCACCAAATTGATCGGTTGAAACAGATTTTTTTGACGCACTTCGCGGATGAAAATACATTAGGTGCGGCACCCATTCTTGATTCATGCCCAGTTCGTCGTAGTCGCGCATCTGTGGCACGATCACGTTGCGACGAGCAACTGCATCGCGAGACTGTTTAGCGTTGGCGCTCAAAATGATCCTTTGGTAGTGGTGCTTTGTCAACCCAATAACTTGTCGCCGAGCCCTTTGACGTGAGCCGACCGATACCTAATGCGCGACGCACGACACCTGCCACAACGACCAAGCACCAAACGATAAAAACGAAACTGCGTTTAATCAAGAGCGAACTCTTTCTGCCAATCTGAGTCGTGTTCAAGCGCCGGCTGTTCAGACTTTGTTAAGAGCATCGAACCGATAACGAGGTAGTCCATGTCGGTGCGCATAAAACATTGGTAAGCCTCTGCGGGTGTGCAAACAGGCGGTTCGCCACGCACATTGAACGAGGTGTTGAGAAGAACCGAACAGCCATGGCGTTGCTTGAATACCGAAAGCAAACTATGAAACTCGGGATTTGTTTCTGCGTGCACAGTTTGCACGCGCGCCGAAAAATCAACGTGCGTTACTGCTGGAATTTGCGAACGCACAACATTTAGCTTGTCAATGCCGAATAGTTTCGACATATCGGCGTGATCTTTGCTAAGACGATGTTCGGCCACTGGGGCAACGACCAACATGTAAGGGCTCGAAGACTTGAGATCGAACCAATCTGAAACATCTTCGGCTAATACTGCCGGCGCAAACGGGCGAAAGCCCTCGCGGAATTTGATTTTGAGATTCATTTTTTTCTGCATGTCAGGATGACGGGCGTCGCCAAGAATCGTGCGATTACCGAGAGCACGCGGGCCGAACTCCATGCGGCCTTGAAACCAACCAACGACTGCACCATCATTTAGTAGATCGGCAACTCGCTCATTAAGTTCGTTGCGCGAAATTTGCTGATGCGGAATCGCCTGAGAGTTGAGAAACTTAGTGACTTCATCGTCAGAAAACTTTGGCCCGAGATAACTGCCACGCATCGCATCACCTGTTTTTGCAGTGCGTGGTTTGCCGAGATATTTGTGCCAAACGCCAAGTGCTGCGCCGAGCGCACCACCGGCATCACCGGCAGCGGGCTGAATAAAAATGTTTTCAAAAATATTTTCGCGCACAAGTTTGCCGTTTGCGACACAATTCAGCGCGACACCACCAGCTAGACAAAGATTCTTCATGCCCGTTGTTTGTCGTGCGTATCGTGCGAGACGACCCACAACAAGTTCGGTGACTTCTTGCATCGAACGAGAGAGATCCATCTCGCGTTGCGTGAGTTCTGACTCTGCGTTGCGCGCCGGGCCACCAAACAGGTTGGCGAAACGCTGACTGGTCATGCGGTTGCTCACCGGGAAGTCAAAGAAATCCATGTTTAATCTGAAACTGCCGTCTTGCTGCACATCGATTAAGTTTTCGAGAATTTTGTCGACGTATTTTGGTTCGCCATACGGTGCGAGGCCCATCATTTTGTATTCGCCTGAGTTCACTTTGAAGCCGGTGAAGCTCGTGAAAGCCGAATAAAGCAAACCCAGCGAATGCGGAAACTTGATCTCTTTGACAACTTCAAGCGAATTGTCGCGCCCGATCGAAAGACTTGTTGTCGCCCACTCGCCAACTCCGTCGATTGTCAAGACTGCGGCTTGCTGAAACGGCGAGGGATAAAAAGCCGACATCGCATGCGCCTCGTGATGCTCGGCGAACAATACGTCGCCAGAGAAGTTGAGAAATTTTTGAATCTGTTCTTTGGTTTGCAGTTTCCCGCCAAACCACAACGAGCCGGCTGCCGCAAAAGACTTTCGGCCGCGCGGGGCATATGCCATGTGCGTCTTGACGATTCGCTCGAACTTGAGCATCGGCTTGTCGTAGAACACGACATGATCGAGATCACGACTTGTGATGCCTGCTTCGGCAAAGCAGTAATTGGTGGCGTGTTTCGGCAGACGCGAGTCGTGTTTTTTGCGCGAGAA
>JAEMTQ010000055.1 GCA_016462185.1 Ilumatobacteraceae bacterium | reverse complement strand
ATCACAATTATCGGACCCGCACCTTTACCAGTAATTGTGATGCGCGGTGCTTGAGCCACTGGCCACAGCGCACACGAATAGCCGTAGGCAAAACTTGCCCCAAATCTTTTTGCAGCCTTGGTGAAAACTGGAATTTGTGCATCAACTTCTTCGACAGAAGTTGGGCCCGGATCATCTAGACACGAAATTGCCAAGAACGCTTCAAGTTCATTGCCATATGTTCCATCTGGTTTGCGTTGAAAGTAGTCGTCGTAGAGTTGCAAAAGTCCAGCGCCGTCGCCTTTAACCGCGTCACTCAACGATCGTTCAAGTTGTGGCCACAATGCATCTGAATACATTGCTTGAGCCAACGCGGTGTACATCACACCCTGAGTTACCGGGGTACGATCAGCTGAAACAACGAGAGGCTTGGCATCAATTTCGGTGATCAATTTGTCGAGTGCTGCCGCCGAGTTGCCGTTGCTATTAAAGACACACGCAACTCGTTTTGAACATTTCGATAGAAACGCATCCAGTTGTTTTTCAAAACCTTGTGCTTGTGCCAAACCTTGATCAAGTGACGTTGCATTCGGGTCAGACGCACCATCTAAAACGGCGGCGCGCACAGTTTCTGGAAACATTGTCGCCCAAGTTGCGCCAAGTTCTGATCCATAAGAAAATCCAAAATAAGTAATTTTCTCTTCACCAAGTGCACGACGAATTGAATCCATATCGCGAGCAGTGGCCTGAGTTGAAATGTATGGCAAAATTTCACCGCTGTTGGCTTCACACTCGTCGTTAAAACTTTGCCCTGCATCAATAATTGCTTGCTTTTCTTCGGGCGACTCCGGTGTTGAATCGATTCCGAAATAATCGTCGTATTCATCAACGCAGTCAACCGCAGGTGTTGACTTGCCGGTTCCGCGTGGGTCCCATCCGATGATGTCGAATCTGTCCAACAGTTCGTCGCTGAAGTAATACTCGGCATCTGCAGCAACACTTGAGCCACCAAAACCCGGGCCACCAGGGTTGACCAGCATCGAACCAACTTTGTTGGCTTGATCGGCCGCAGGTTTACGCGTGAGAAACAAAGTGAATGAACCCAAACTTGGATCTTGATAATCAAACGGCACGGCTAATTCGCCACATTGACTTTCGCCTTGTGGGTCGGCTTTGCATTTTGTCCAGACGATCTCATCTGCCGAGACACTTGGTGTGCTTTCAGACGTTGTTGATTCGTCGCTTTGATCTGAATCATAAAACTCTTGGTCGTCGATCGTGTCGGCCGACGATCCAATAATTGTTGGGTCTGAGCAGGCCGAAGCAAGCGCACCCATCGTCAGAATTGCAATCACAAACTTGCGTCTATTGTTGATGCGATGCTTCATTTAAACCTCAAGCGTATTGCCAACTAGTGGAGTAACAGGAAAAATAGTAGTGGTGCGCGACTCAAGCCCTGAACTTCTCTTCGGCGATGAAGACGGTGAGACGTTTTCGGTCAGCGAGTTCGTCAAGACTGTCAATCAATCAATCAAGCAGCGTTTCGGCCGCGGAGTCTGGTTGCACGGCGAGATTCAAGAATTGAAAACCCCAAGTCACGTTTATTTCACTCTTGTAGATCAAGATGGCGACAAGAAAGCCGTCTTGAGCGCGTCAATTTGGCAAGGTGTTTATTCGTCAATGCGGACAAAACTTGCCGATAGTGGCTTGCAACTCGCAGACGGTCTTAAAGTTCGTGTTTTTGGTGAGCCAGATTTATACGCAGGTAACGGAAGGTTCAGTTTTAAAGTCTCAAAAATTGATCCACGCTTCACTCTTGGTGACTTGATTGCGCAACGTGAAGAAGTTGTCAAGCAACTCAAACTTAAAAAACTCTATGACGCCAATCGGGCGCTCGAACTCACTTTGGTTCCGTTGCGTGTCGGCATCATCACTAGCGTCGGCAGCGCAGCACACGCAGATGTGTTGAAGACTTTCAAAGATTCAAAGCTTGGATTCTCAATATTTGTTCACGATGCTCGTGTTCAAGGCGAAGACTCAATTGCATCTGTCGTCGCAGCGTTACAGACGATGGATTCACGAAAAGACTTAGATGTTTTGATGCTCGTTCGTGGAGGCGGTGCTAAAAACGACTTGATCGCATTTGATTCGCTACAGATTGCGACTGCGATTGCAAATTGTCGTCTGCCAGTTTTCACTGGCATCGGTCATGAAACTGATTTCAGTGTCGCCGATGAGGTTGCGCATCAAACACATAAAACTCCGACAGCGTGTGCCACTGCGATTATTGAACTCGTTCGAGATTTCATTGAGTCAACCGAACAGGCGTGGGATGGCATCGCCACGTTTGCGCTTCGTGAACTTGAACTCTCAGCAAGTCGGCTGTCTGAAAGAGCAAACAGGATCAGCACAAAAGTTTTGGACGCATTGGCGAATGCCAGCAAACGGTTGGCAATGATTTCGCAACGTGTGAAGCATCGACCTGCAGAGGTCTTTCGACTCGAGAAGAGTTCGCTAGATGCTTTTGCCGAGCGTCTTCGGTTGCTTGACCCCGTAAACACGATGGCGCGAGGCTGGAGCATTACCCGCAACACGACCGGTGACATTGTGCGCGATGTGACCAAACTCAAAACTGGTGACAAACTGGTGACAACATTTGCAAACGGTTCAGCTGCAAGCACGATTCAAGAAATTTCAACGAAAGGTAAACAAAATGGCAAAAGCAAAGAGTGACGAGACTATTGGCTACGCACAGGCCCTCGACGAACTTCAAACAATTCTTGAAGAACTTGAAAGTAGCGAGGTAGACGTCGACAAGTTGGCAGTCAGCGTGCAACGTGCATCACAACTAATTGAACTGTGTCGTGATCGAATCGGCAGCGCCAAACTTCAAATTGAAGACGTCGTCAAAGGACTCGCCAAAGAGTAAGTCGGCGTAACCTTTGGTCGTGTCGGTTCTCCCTCCAATTTGGCTCAAGTCGGTCGCGCAACGCGTCGAATCGCGGTTGAGCGAGTTTTTGCAAGACGAACAAAGTCGTTGGTCGGCTCTTGACAGTGATCTTGGTGAACCAATTGGTGAACTGATACGTCTCGTAAGCGCGGGTGGCAAGAGACTGCGTCCCGCTTTTTGTCAATTGGCTTTTGTTGGCGCGGGCGGAGACGAAACTTCAACCGAATTACTCAACGCGCAGGCAGCACTTGAACTTTTACATGCATCAGCGCTACTGCATGACGACGTAATTGACGGATCAACTACCCGCCGCGGCGAACCAACCGCGCACACTCGGTATTTCGCCAAGCACACTGAAAGCAAGTGGTCAGGTGAGCCGCGAAGATTCAGCGAGGGTGCAGCAATCTTGGTCGGCGACTTGGCCTTCGTTTATGCCGATCAACTTTTAACCGGGGCAAACGCACTCACACTAAAAATTTGGAATGAGATGCGAATCGAACTAAACATCGGTCAGTATCTCGACATGCTTGGTTCGGCTCAGCGTGAACGCAATTTAATTAAAGCCGAGCGAGTGTGTCGTTATAAGAGCGGCAAATATACAATCGAGCGCCCCTTGCATCTTGGTGCAACATTGGCGGCACCGCAAAGAGCAGATGTGTTGCTCGAAGAACTCTCTGCATACGGTTTGCCGCTCGGTGATGCATTTCAGATGCGCGACGATGTACTCGGTGTTTTCGGTCAAGGCGAAGTGAATCTGACTGGCAAACCTGTTGGTGGCGACATTCGCGAAGGCAAACCAACTCCACTTTTGGCCATGGCCTATGAACGTGCATCAACATCGCAACGTCAAGTTCTCGACCAAGTTGGCGCACCAGAAATAAATGATGCGACTATCTTGCAAGTTCAACAAGTTATTCAAGAAACAGGTGCGCTAGTTGCCCTTGAAACAAAAATCACAGGAGCAGTTCTCGAGTCGGTTAATGCCATAAAAAACTCGTCATTAAATAAGCAGTCCATCGATCAGTTGATAGAACTCGCCGAGTTCGTCGCCCAGCGCAACAACTGAGCCGTCGCAAAGCAAAAAACCTGAGATAGCGTTTCTTATATGTCCGTAACCGTACGAATCCCCACAACATTGCGTCCACTTTCAGGCGGTGTTTCAACCGTGCAAGTTGAAGGCGCAACTTTGGCCGAAGTGCTCAAAGGGCTCAATGCTGCGCATCCAGGTTTTTCAGATCGACTGTTTGATAGTGAAGGCAACTTGCATAAGTTCGTCAATGTTTTCGTGGCTGACGACGATGTTCGCTACATGCAGGGTCTTGACACCAAGATCGCCAGCGGTCAAACGGTGTCGATTATTCCGGCCGTCGCCGGCGGCTGATTTTTCAGCGTCTATTTGACGCCAAGCCGACCAAGATTCAGGTTCTCGGTTTTGATTTAGCAGTCTCCTAGATAGAGTGCTAACTCTCAAACTTCCATTGTTTGAGACCAATTCGGAGGATTTAGAACATGGCCAAGATCATTGCATTCGACGAAGAAGCCCGCCGCGGACTCGAAAGCGGCATGAACAAACTCGCTGACGCCGTGCGTGTCACGCTCGGACCAAAAGGTCGCAACGTTGTGCTCAGCAAAAAGTGGGGCGCACCAACAATCACCAACGACGGCGTCTCAATCGCCAAAGAAATTGAACTCGAAGATCCATACGAGCGCATCGGCGCCGAACTTGTAAAAGAAGTAGCAAAAAAGACGGATGACGTTGCCGGTGACGGAACAACAACCGCAACAGTTCTTGCCTGGAGCATGGTTCACGAAGGTCTGCGCAACGTTGCAGCCGGCGCAAACCCGATGAGCATGAAGCGTGGCATCGAAGCAGCAGTTGAAGCAGCAGTTGCCAGCATTAAGGCACTCGCAAAAGTTGTCGACAGTAAAGAACAGATCGCCCAAGTTGCCTCAATTTCTTCAGCCGACAACGAAATCGGTCAAATGATTTCTGAAGCGATTGACAAAGTCGGCAAAGACGGTGTTATCACTGTTGAAGAGAGTCAAACTTTCGGCATGGAAATGGACTTGGTCGAAGGTATGCGATTCGACAAGGGTTACATTTCGCCATACTTTGCAACAGATACTGATCGCATGGAAGCTTCAATCGATGATGCTTACATTCTCTTGGTCTCCAGCAAGATTTCAGCAGTTCGCGACATGCTGCCAATTCTCGAAAAAGTGATGCAGGGTGGTCGACCACTTGTAATCATCGCCGAAGATGTCGACGGAGAAGCGCTTGCAACTCTTGTTGTAAACAAAATTCGTGGCACATTCAAGAGCGTCGCCGTCAAAGCCCCTGGTTTTGGCGATCGTCGTAAGGCAATGTTGCAAGACATCGCAATCCTCACTGGTGGCCAAGTAATCAGCGAAGAAGTTGGTCTCAAACTTGAGAACGCAACGCTTGACCTGTTGGGTCGCGCAAAGAAAGTTGTGATCACAAAAGACGAAACAACAATCATTGAAGGTGCTGGCTCAGACGCCGACATCAAGGGTCGAATCAGCCAAATCAAAACTGAAATCGACAACACCGACAGTGATTATGACCGCGAGAAATTGCAAGAGCGTCTTGCCAAGTTGTCAGGTGGCGTTGCCGTGTTGAAAGTTGGCGCAGCAACCGAAGTTGAACTCAAAGAAAAGAAGCACCGCATCGAAGATGCAGTCAGCACGACTAAGGCTGCAATTGAAGAGGGCGTCGTTCCTGGTGGTGGCGTTGCATTGCTTCGTGCACAAGAAGCAGTAGAAAAAGTAATGGCATCGCTTAGCGGTGACGAAGCAACAGGCGCTCGCATGGTCGCCCGTTCGTTGTCAGCACCACTCAAGCAGATCGCCGAAAATGCCGGTCTTGAAGGTGGCGTAGTCGTTGAAAAAGTTAAGGCGATGAAGGGCAATGAAGGCCTCAACGCTGCGACTGGCGAATACACAGACCTCGTCAAACTTGGTGTCATTGACGCTGCAAAAGTAACTCGTTCTGCATTGCAGAACGCAGCTTCAATTGCCGCGTTGTTCTTGACAACCGAGGCAGTCATCGCAGACAAGCCAGAAGACAGTGCGCCGTCAATGTCAGGCGGAGGAATGGAAGATTACTAAGTCGTAAAAACTTAGTTAGTTGCCGTTTTGCTCGCGCAAAAACTGCTCAACTTCATCCATTAAATTGCTTGGATCTGCAGGCTCGTCTGAGTCTCCTGCAAAATCAAATTGCAATTGATTGTCGTCAACTTCATCGTCAAGGCTCATGCCATTGTCAGTCATCGTCTCAAGTCGTTCGACGTAGGCAACAAGATCGTCGTCATCTTTGACGAGTGAATCAATCTGTTCTTCATATCGCTCAATCAAATTCATGACAGTGGCAAGTGGCGCGGGTGTTCCGATAATTTCACATGCCCGACGCATCAGTGCGAGCGAGGCCTTTGGTGACGGCACTTGAGATGCATATGCCGGCACAGCAGCCCAAAGTGAGGCCGAAGCTATCGATGACTCATCAAAAGTGTCGTGCAAAATTCCGACGATTCCTGTCGGCCCTTCGTAGCGCGAGCGCTGCAGGTCAAACCGCTCAATCAAGTCACTATCTGTTGCCGTACCGATGATTTGAACCGGTCGACTGTGTGGCACATCAGCCAAAAGTGAGCCAAGCGTGAGCAACAACGACGCGTTGAAGTGCTCGGCAACAGAAATCATCTGTTGCGAGAAAAGTCGCCAGCGCAGACTTGGTTCTGGTCCTAGAGCCAAAATTATGTCGCCGCCCGCACCGTTGATGTGCCACAAACCAACCGTTGGCCAAACGATATTTCGCTTGCCATCATCTTTGAGTCGCACGTGCGGTCGCACCGTCGCGTAATCAGTAAAAGGCTCAGGATCAATTTCAGCCAGCGGAGTTGCACCCCAACCTTCAATCAAGTTTCTCACTGCGTTTGAAGCGGCGTCAGCGGCATCGTTCCAACCCGTGAAGGCAGTAATCAAAGTCGGACTCTTCAGCGAGGGTTTCGACAACCAACGCACATGATCAATTGAAGACATTTGCTATGACGCTATCTAATTTCTTGGCCAACCTGTGCAATACAGATACGCTGAATGACATGGCTTCAACTGTGCCTGTGGAAATCGCTGCGCAGGCGTCTGAAGAATTATTGGCTGCGTGTCACCGCTTGATTCCACAACTCTCATCTTCTGCTGCACCAATCACGGTTGCCGAATTGGCAGAAATTGTCAACGGAGAGTCGACCATGATGTTTGTTGCCCGTGTGGATAACAAAATAGTCGGTCTTTTGACTCTGGCAATCTTTCGCATTCCAACTGCTGTGCGTGCATGGATTGAAGATGTCGTCGTCGATTCGTCTGCGCGCGGGCACGGCGTCGGCGAAGCCTTAAATCATGCCGCAATTGCTGAAGCGAAGCGCCGTGGGGCTAAAACTGTTGACTTGACTTCACGACCATCGCGCGAAGCCGCAAATCGTCTTTACAAGCGCATCGGTTTTGTCGCCCGCGATACAAACGTTTACCGCTTCGATATTTAAATCTAAGTGTCTACTTTAAATTTCGACGATCAAGGTCGTCCCGAACCGCCAACGTCAAGCGACGAGATTGCGACGCTCCTTGGCTTTTTAGATTTTCAGCGGTCAACCCTTGAATGGAAGTGCCGAAGTTTGGGCTCAACAGATCTGCAAAAGAAAATTGCCTCGTCAACTATGACTCTTGGAGGAATTTTGAAGCACATGGCGTATGTAGAGAATCATTGGTTCTCTGATTGGCTCTTTGATCGCGAGAAGATCTCTCCGTGGAACGAAGTCGACTGGTCAAAAGATCGCGACTGGGACTGGAACTCGGCGGCTCAAGATTCGCCCGAGAAACTATTTGCACTTTGGCACGGGGCATGCGATCTTTCTCGTTCTTTGGTCGCATCGGTGCTCTCGTCTGCCGGTTTAGATCAACTCGCCAAGCGCAAGTGGCCAGACGGAAATTCTCCAAGCCTGCGTTGGATACTTGTGCACATGATCGAAGAGTATGCACGCCACAACGGGCACGCCGATCTGATTCGCGAGTCCATTGATGGCCAAGTTGGTGAATAAACCGCATCGTTAAGTAGCGTGTTTTAAATTGTGAACAGCAAAAATCAACTAACAGCAACAGATAGCGCTGAAGTTGTCGTGCCATGCATCGAGCTAGATCCGACACTGGCGTTTTTTACATCAGAACTTGGCTTTCGAATTGAGATGATCACGCCGGCCGACAATCCAAACACTGCAATCATCTCGGGTTACGGACTTCGTCTTTGTTTGCGAGTTGGGGGTTCAGGCAAAGATGTTTCACTTCGACTACGTTCAGCGACTCGCTCACCGCAACTTCTGCAAGCCCCGAATGGAACACAGATTGAAATAATTTCTGCGACTTCGCAAGTTGTGTTGCCGCCACTGCAAGAGGCTCTCGTCATTTCTGAGTT
>JAEMTQ010000054.1:2329-8433 GCA_016462185.1 Ilumatobacteraceae bacterium | reverse complement strand
CATCGATCGCCTCTTGGCGCATCGGCGTGCTCGCCGCATGATCTAAATAGACAAAATCAGTAATAGCCGACTGATTACCGTTTTGTTTGTTCCGAATCGCCACAGACTTACAGGCTAACTACACTCGCCTAACGATGAGCATGATCAAAGTCTCTATAGAAATTGATGCCACCCCCGAAAAGGTCTGGCAAATTGTTGAACCAGTTGAACGCCACGTTGATTGGATGCACGACGCCGTCGCAATTCGCTTTGTCTCACCACAAACTCGCGGAGTCGGCACGGCATTCTTGTGTGACACAAAGGTCGGCCCAATTCGCCTGACCGACAAAATGGAAATCACCCAGTGGGTGCCAGGCAAAGCAATGGGTGTCAAACACATCGGCATCGTCACGGGCAGCGGCGTGTTCACTCTTGAACCAATCGACAATGGCACACGCACACTTTTTAAGTGGGAAGAAGAACTGATCTTTCCTTGGTTTCTGGCTGGCCCACTCGGCGCATTTATCGGCGGCAAAATAGTTCTGCGCCAAATCTGGAAGCGAAATTTACGCGGCCTGGCCGCACTCTGCGTTAAGTAACAGACGAACTAAAAGTTAAGTTACAAAGTTTTAGATTGCGCGAACCAGCGCCGTTGCTGTCGCCGCCAAAACAACTACAACGATCAACGGCGCGCGACGCCACGCTGCGACAACAGCGACAGCAAAACCTGCCACTCGAGCATCAACAACCAAACTTTGACCAAGCGAAAATGTGTCTTTGAGTACTAGCGCCGACAGCAACGCAGCCGGAATCAATCCCAAACATCGGTCAAAAACTTTTGGCAATTGCCGAGAGCCCAACACGACGAGCCCAAACATTTTTAGTAAATACGCACTCGCCGCGAGCGCGATGATCATGATCCACAAATTTGCTGGTGCTTCAGTTATCACCGCGCACCCCCACGAGCACAGCCATTGCTGCAATCAAGATCGGCACACCCACCGGCAGAAACGAAATTGAAACCAAACACAAAGCGCCACCCAAGGTCGCCGCTTGTCGACCAAGTTTCGAGCGCAGGTGCGGCATCAACATCACGATGAACGCCGCCGGAAATGCGATATCTAAACCAAACTTTTGTGGATCAATCGCGCTGCCCGCCAAAGCTCCGATCAGAGTGCCGAGATTCCAAAATGTAAACAAACCTATGCCAGTCGTCCAGAATGCAACTTTGCGCAAGCGTGGCGACTCTTGACCAAGAGCAAGAGCCGTCGTCTCATCAATCACAAAATGGGCGGCGAACAATCGACGCGGCAAACTTTTTGCCATTGAATTTGCCGAAGAAGAAAGCGCCAAACCATAAACAAAGTTTCTTGCCGCAAGCAATACAGCGCCGCCAAATGCAGCAGCAAGCGAACCACCAGCACCAACCACGCTCATCGCCGAGAACTGTGACGCACCGGTAAATACAAACAGCGAGAGTGCGCAGGTTTGCCAAACACTTGCCCCCGCACTGACTGAAGCGACACCAAACGACAATGCAAAAACACCGACTGCGGCACCGAGTGTCAAACTTGAGACGACAACACGACGCAACTCAGGTTCGTTAAGTGAAGCGAAGATTCGCTTCACGATTCAAACTTTCGCATTAGAGAATTCCGGCCAGCATTTCGTCGGCGGCACTCCAAGGGTCACGCGAATGCGACAACATTTCGTTTTGAATTGCTTCCCATCGATCACCCGTGCAAATTTCACGTGCTCGGTGCTCAAGCCGACGTTCGATAATCGCTCGCAGTTCATTGCGCAGGCGTTGCTCTCGACGCGTGGCAAGCGAGCCATCTGCTGTTGCGTGAGCCCGATGCTGATTGATCGCATCCCACAACGAATCGGCACCTTGGCCTGTTGTTCCGACGGTTGTCACAATCATCGGGCGCCATGCCGTCGAAGTGAAGTCTGAAAGTTCAAGCATCTGCTCTAGATCACGACGTGTTTGGTCAACACCTGGTCGATCAGCTTTGTTGATCACAAATATGTCGGCGATTTCAAGCAAGCCTGCTTTGTTGGCTTGCACCGAGTCACCCCAACCTGGGTTTACAACTACGACAATCGTGTCGGCGTTGCGCGCGATTTCTACTTCGACTTGTCCAACACCAACTGTTTCAACCAAAGTGCACGGTGAACCAACTGCGTCAAGCAAACGCACCGCTTCGCTTGTCGCCAAACTCAAACCGCCAAGATGGCCACGCGTCGCCATACTGCGAATAAATACACCTGGGTCGGTTGCGTGACTCTGCATGCGCACGCGATCTCCCAAAATCGCACCACCAGTAAACGGCGACGACGGATCAATCGCCAAAACTGAAACTTCTTGCTTCAAAGAACGAACATGACTAATCAAAGCTGAAGTGAGCGTGCTCTTGCCGGCACCAGGTGCGCCGGTGAGACCAACAACATAACCTTTGCCAATTTTTGGATACACCAACCGCCCGACACTTCGCGCGTCGTCGCCGCCGCGCTCGATCAGCGACAACAATCGTGCGAGGGCCGCGCGGTCACCTGCGCAAGCATCCTTAAATAATTCTGTCGCGTCGGTTGAGCGTGCGTTCATTGAGTCACGACAACTTTGTCATTGATCAGACCGCCACAACCTCAGTGATGCCGTCAATACGGTCGCGCATAATGCGCTCAATTCCCGCCTTCAAAGTTTGATCAGATGCTGGGCAGGTTCCGCATGCACCTGTAAGCGTCACGCTGACGATGCCCGTCGTCTCGTCGACGTCGCGCAGAATAATGTCGCCACCGTCGGCCTGCAAGGCGGGGCGAATGACTTCGATCGTCTCTTCTACTTGGGTACGAATTGACACGTGTTTTTCCTGCCTAGTTTTTTCCTGAACCCTCTACGATACGAGGGTGCTTGCTCACCAAGGTGGTTGGGATGAAATTCTCTTAGTCGCGGGACCAATTCTCGTGATAATCGGGGTCTTGTGGCAGGCGACGCGTCGCATCAAACGCGAGTCACGTCAGCGCCAAGACCGCTAAGTCTTCCGACCAAATCGTCGTAACCACGATCAATGTGGTGAATCTCACTGATCACTGTTTCACCGTGCGCGGCAAGCCCAGCAACAACTAGTGCTGCTCCGGCGCGAATGTCTGGCGCCGTCACCGCAGTGCCGATTAGATGATCAACACCTTTAATCACGGCGTGGTGTCCGTCGATGCGAATATCGGCGCCAAGTTTGCACAACTCTTCTATGTATCTGAATCGACCCGGAAATAAGTTCTCGGTCACGATGCCAACTCCACTTGAAATTGAATTCATCGCCACCAACAACGGCTTGTAGTCAGTCGCAATTCCTGGATACGGCAACGTCGCGAAATCAATCGCCGAAAGACGCTCTGGTGCCGTGACGCGCAAACCATCTCGTTGTGGATAAATCGAAACACCCATCTGCGTGTACTTATTAATCACCATCTCCATGTGCTCGGGGCGGGCGCCACGAACTTGCACATCGCCACCAGCGATTGCAACGGCTGCGATATACGTTGCCGCTTGTACACGGTCATTGATTACAGCGTGACGCACGCCGCGTAACGAACCTTTTTTAGATCCGTGAATCACAAGTCGCGAAGTGCCGATGCCTTCAATCTGCGCGCCCATCGCCACGAGCATGTTGCACAAGTCGCCGATTTCAGGCTCACGTGCAGCATTATCAATCACAGTTGTGCCCTTGGCATAAATCGCCGCCGTCAAAATATTTTCTGTCGCGCCAACACTTGCAAATGAAAGTTCGATCTCTGCGCCATGCAACTCTTTGGCATACGCATTGATGTTCAAAAGATTTTGCTCGATTGTTGCACCCATTTTTTCAAGGCCGCTGATGTGCAAATCAATCGGTCGACCACCGAAGTCGTCACCACCAGGCCAGTTGATCAAAGCCTGCCCGTAATGAGTAAGCAATGGACCCAACACGTTGATGCTGGCGCGAATCTTGTCGACGTTCTCAAACGGCGCTTCGGTTGAAATATTGCCCGAGTTTGTCAGCGAAATTTCATGTGGCCCGAGCCATTTCGATTTCACTCCAAGGGCGCCCAGAAGTTCTGACATCGTCTCGACGTCGGCAATTGCCGGCACGTTTGTCAAAACGAATTCGCCTTCGGCAAGCAAAGTCGCCGCCATCAACTTGAGCACCGAGTTCTTTGCTCCTGGCACCTGAACGTTGCCTGAAAGTGGGCCCGAACGGCGCACAATTATGCGTGGCGACTCGTTATTCATAACATTTCAGTATGCTCCCGCAGTGAGCAGAAAACCCCGAACACCCGTCTTGACTGCGCGCCAGCGCACTATTTTGTGGCTTCTCGCCTTGGCCTGCGTGCCCGCAACATACGCAAACACTTTGTTCACGCAAACAGTCGCCTATGCCGCTGAAGACTTCGGAATTTCCGAACAGGGACAAGGCATCGGCGCCGCAATCATCAGATGGGGAGTTTTGATTTCACTTCCTCTCGCCGCACTCGCCGACCGTATCGGTCGTCGTCAGCTAATTATTTTTTGTGCATTCGGTGCGCCGATAATCACGGCACTCGGTGGTCTCGCACCGTCGTTCACAATTCTTGTCGCCACGCAAACACTTGGCCGCCCCTTGGCGTTGGTGCTAACAATTCTGATTGGCATCGTCGCCACCGAAGAAATGTCGAGTGAGTCACGAGCGTGGGCAATCAGCGTGCTTGCTCTCGCCGCGGGTTTTGGTGCAGCTGTCGCTCTTGGCGCTTTGCCACTGGCCGACCTCGGGCGCGAATCTTGGCGATTCATTTACGCGCTCTCGTTAATTTGGCTGGTGCTGGCTGTGATTTTGCAACGCCGACTGCCTGAGACAACTCGCTTCATCGAGCGACATGACAAGCAACTTGAAACCACAACGCACATCGACCGCTCGCGACTCTTTACTCAAAGCCTCGTTGCGATCTTCGGCAACATCTTTATCGCCGCTTCATCTGTGTTTCAGATTCGCTATCTGCGCGACGTGCGAGATTATTCAGCTGTAGATATAACTGCGTTCACTCTGATCACGGGCACACCTGCATCTATTGGCTTGTTGATCGGTGGTCGCGTTGCCGACTCACGCGGACGTCGACTGTTGTCAGCCATCACATTTCCACTTGGGGCGATCTTGCTCACTCTGGCCTTTAGTACCAGCGGTCAGTCGATGTGGCTCGCTTCGCTTTCTGGGGGCATCTGTCTCGGTCTGGCTTATCCAGCGATGGCGGTTTATCGCGGCGAGATGTTTCCAACGCTGCATCGCTCGTTCGCTTCGAGTGTGATCATGACGGCATCACTCATCGGCGGAAGTGTTGGTCTTATCGGTGCAGGAGTATTTCTGAATCGCGATTTCAGTTACGGCCAAGTCATGGCTTGGCTCACCTTGGGGCCAATCATCGCCGGAGTTCTCGTGTACACAACTTTTCCTGAGTCAGCACACCGCGAACTCGAAGAGCTCAACCCACAAGATGTAGTCGACGGCGCATCAACTGGCGCTAAAGACTCGCAACCCAACTAGCGATAAGTTCGCCAACTTCACTTTCACGATTTTTTAAATCGTGTCGCGCGCCATCAATCCACGAATGGGTGACGGGGGCTTTCATTGTTTGAGTCGCAGCGGTCAACTCGCCAACGGTTGCAAACTCATCTCGCGTGCCGCTAATAAATAAACTTGGCGCTGTTATTCGGGGCAAATGTTCGGTGCGCAATTTCTCGGGTTGCTTTGGCGGATGCAACGGGTAACAAACACACACCAAACCGGCCACGTCTAGTTTTTGCTCTGGGTCGGCAATCGCCATACTGCACATTCGTCCACCCATTGAGCGCCCGCCAATCACAACTTCGTTCGTCGCACATTGCCAAGACGCTGCCGCCTGCAACACGGCGTTTCGCACCGTCTCGATCAGCACTGGTGTTTTGTCAGGAAAGCTCTTTCCTGCTTTGCGATATTCAAAATCAACTCGCACAACATTAATTTTCGCATTCGTATTTTTAATCGCCGACTCGATTGCGATAAGCGACTGATGGTTTGCATTCGTTCCCGCGCCCGGAAACAAAACGACGCCGTTAATCACGAGCGCAATAACACTCG
>JAEMTQ010000054.1:0-2229 GCA_016462185.1 Ilumatobacteraceae bacterium | reverse complement strand
TGGTCTGGGTGCACACTGCGCAACACTGCGCGATACCGCTCTTGCACCTGACGCTTTGACGGTTTGACGGTGCCCGCAGGAAACCCGAGCAGATCAAGCGCCCACGCCCGCGGGTCGGCCATCGCTGCAATATTCGATGCTGAGCTTCCGGCGAGATACGAAATAAAAGATGAATCCAATGGTCCGCGCCAACGCATCGCGCGACTCAAAACAACACTCAACGAGCGTCGCGCTGCTTCTTCAAGGCGCTCGAGAGAATAAATCGCACCCAGAACCTGCAACAACTCACTGCCGTTTGAATCAAACTCAAATTGCAATTCGTTTTCGTTGCCACGCAAACGATGCACGCTCTTGGCTAAACCGTGACGATCAGTTTGCAGACGATGTCGCAATCGGGGCTGAACAACTCGCTCACCGCGCTCAACTTGCGACAGCAAACGATGCAGATCTGGCACCACTTCGTCGTCAACATCACCAAAGTGATTGGCGACAATCCCGCCGAGCAATAGTCCGCCGAAGCCAGGCGAATGATCAACTGGCAGATCTAATGCTCCAAGCGAAAGGCGTCGTGTCGGTGTAAACGGACGTGTATGCCAAATCTCAAGTTCAGCCAGCACTTCGCCGTTGACGACCATAGTCTCAGAGACTAATTGCTAACCGCAAAAAACGGCTAAAGATTTGAGCGCAAAATTGCAGTCAGTCGGCTCGCAAGATCCACTGCCAAGACTTCATCGGCACGATCTCCCCCGACTAATGCATCTTCAACCTGGCTTGCAAGATCTTTGATTTGACGCCACACCGAGTCGCCCATGTCACCAGGCGCGCTGGCTGCATCAATCTCTTCGAGTAGCCGCTCAAGGTTCGACACAGCGTTGCCGTCCGTCGGATTACGAGAGATCTTTTGTGCAACGCCCATAAGCTGCTGCAAAACTTTTTCATCAGCCTGATCTTGATCATCATCTTGCTCGTCAATTTCGTGATCAAGATTCTCGATCTCATCCAGAATTTCTTCGATATCTGCTTCGCGCGATGACTCAGCCAACAAGACAGTGTCGTCCCAACGATGTGCAATTCCAGACTCAGTCAGCATTGCCGAGAGTTCGGCGCGCGCATCTTTCGACCATTCGTCAAGTTCCCACTCGGTGATCGGTGTGTTTGGATTCAGTTCACTCACAAGCCGAACGCTAGTTGTTTATTCATCAAATGCACGATTGGGCTAACATCTAAGTGATGACGTTGAAGCAACGCCCTGACCGCAACTTGGCGCTTGAACTAGTTCGGGTGACTGAGTCAGCCGCACTCGCCGCGTCAAAGTGGGTTGGCCGTGGCGACAAAAATGCTGCCGATGGCGCCGCTGTCGACGCGATGCGCAATCTTCTCGACACAGTAAATATGGATGGCATCGTCGTAATCGGTGAAGGCGAAAAAGATCAAGCACCAATGCTTTTCAACGGAGAACGCGTGGGTAACGGTTCAAAACCGTTGACTGATGTTGCTGTTGATCCGATTGACGGCACGACGCTCACATCGCTGGGTCGCAACAACGCACTCTCAGTGCTTGCAGTTGCCGAACGTGGCTCAATGTTTAATCCTGGCCCTTGCGTTTATATGGAAAAAATCGCCGTCTCGGCGGCGGCGGCCAACGCAATCGACATAACTGTTTCTCCGACAAAGAATTTGAAAGAAATCGCCAAGGCGACAAAAAAATCGCTCAACGACTTGGTCGTCGTGATTTTAGAACGACCACGACATGATGAGTTGATCGCTGAAGTGCGCAGTTGTGGATGCCGCATTCACCTCATTAGCGACGGCGACATCGCAGGCGCAATCGCCGCCGCGTCACCGCATGTCGGCGTCGACGTGTTGATGGGTATTGGTGGCACACCTGAAGGTGTAACGGCTGCTGCAGCGCTAAAGAGTTTGGGTGGGCAAATCTTGGGTCGGCTGTGGGTCAAAAATGATGCTGAAGCCAAGATTGCCAAAGACGCCGGCTACGACTTGTCAAAGATTTTGACTGTAAATGATCTTTGCAGTGGCGATGATGTTTTCTTCGCTGCAACCGGTGTCACCGACGGAGAACTACTTCGCGGTGTGCGCTACGACTCATACGGCGCGACATCACAAAGTTTGGTAATGCGCAGTCGCAGTGGCACGGTTCGTGTGATCGACACTCAACATCGCGCTGACCGCATTGGTCAATACTCTTCGGCAGAGTTTCAGTAACTAGTA
>JAEMTQ010000053.1:6641-8536 GCA_016462185.1 Ilumatobacteraceae bacterium | reverse complement strand
GCGCAGAAATGATCTGAACAAAGTTGATGCCAAATACTGGGACGCATGGTTTGAGAACTTTGCTTGACGCCAGTTTAAAAACAACATATAAACGTTTTTCAGCAAGAAAGCCGCCCCCAAAAGCAAGACTGACGCTCCGACCATGGTGCCGACCGAACGAATGCCGAATTGGTCAAAAATCGGTTGCAAAATTGACCCGCTACTTCCGGTTCCGCCTTTGCTAATCGTTGTCATCACCGGTATCACAAGCCCAATCCCAAGGGCTTCAACAAATGTGCCAATCAATACCAAGACCATCAAAACCGGCATCGCCAGCCGAGACTCTCGCGGCAAAAGTGTCCATAGCTTGCCAAAAGTGCCTGGCTTGCCCGAGATCTTCGACGTGCTCGGCGTGCTGAGAGGCGAATTCATCTGGTTATAAAACTACCTTATGGCATATAAATAAAGGAGCCGCCGGGCGAACCGGCGGCTCCTGAATTAAAACGAAAATTCAAATTCGTAAGATGCGGAAAACCGCTTCTTACATTCTGAATCCCTTGCTAATCATTGAGATTACGGCATCTTTCAATGGAACCATGCCCATGATGATTGCGCCGTTTGCGACGTAACTCATCCAGCCACCCCAACTATCGCCCATATCTATACCCCAATAAGCAACCGCATCGTAATTAAGCACTGCCATCATCAAAACGCTGACGATGAGAGTCCAATTCGATCCAACTACTGGGAGCTTCTTAATCATTGCACCCAACCCGACGACGCCAAGCACCGAATCAACTACGGTCGTGACTGCGCCAAGCAGAACTGCCAAGAGAACTAATTCTCCAAAGTTTGTCCAAAAGCCCATATCTATTTCTCCTTTTTCTGCAGGAGTTTCCTGCAATAAAAAACCTAGGGATCACCCTGTTCAATGTCATGGATACCCGCTAAAACCCACACTTTGAGCCATTTGCTGTGACGCCCGACACGCCAACCCTGCGAATCGGACATGTCTGGCATAGTCTCGCTACATGTCACTAGATATGTCCCGCGACGAAGCAGCATCAAAAACACCAACCGAATTTCGAGCCAAATTCACAACATTTGCCGAGTCGACCAAAGACGATTGGGACAAAATCATGGTGCAACTCGAAACCACCCAAGCCCGCGTGGCCGACCACATCATCGAGCAACTTGAATATCTTCGCCACGACTTTGGCGGCTTTCCGGTTAACCGCCTTGAGCACTGCCTACAAACTGCGACCCGCGCACAACGCGACGGGCGCGACGACGAATACGTGCTTTGCGCACTAATCCACGACATCGGCGACAACCTCTCGCCTTACAACCACGCCGCAGTCGCCGCTGCGATCGTCGAACCTGTCGTTTCAAAAGCAAATCATTGGCTGGTCGCAAATCATGGCGTCTTTCAGGGTTACTTCTTTTGGCAACACATTGGATTAGACCCGAACGCGCGCGAAAAGTTCCGCGACAGCGAATACTTCGACTACACGGCAGAGTTTTGCGCCAAGTACGACCAAGTCGCTTTTGATCCGAACTACAAGAGTGAGCCGCTCGAACACTTTGAGCCGATCATTCGCAAATTTTTTGCACCGCGTGATCGCACCGGCGAAACAATTAATTAACGCAAAACAAGTTTGCCAGCTTTAATTTGCGAGGCAACGGCGAATTGCGTCGGCGAGTTGCGCAATCGCCAAGTAGCCGTCGTCAAGCATGATGCCGTAACGCAAAAATGCATGAATCTGCCCGTTGTAACGCACGCAAGTCGTTGGCACACCAAGCGCATTTAGTTTTTGCGCATATTGTTCGCCCTCATCGCACAACGGATCATATTCAGCAGTAATCACCAGAGTCGGTGGCATCTTGGCCAAGATTTCATCACTGGCAAGAAGTGG
>JAEMTQ010000053.1:1517-6541 GCA_016462185.1 Ilumatobacteraceae bacterium | reverse complement strand
GAACCTGACAAATAGTGGCCGTAAAACCAGTCCATTGCTGCGGCGGTCAACAAATACCCTTCCGCGTTGCGTTTGTAACTCTCGGTCACGCATCGTGCATCAGTAGCCGGGTAAACAAGCAACTGCATCTTGAATTCAACGCCAGAATGCTGGGCTACGAGGGTCGACAAGTTTCCGCCAGCCGAATCACCACAGACGACCATTCGGTTTGCATCACAGCCCAAAGATGCCGCATTGTCTCGCGCCCAACGCGCCGCTTTGAGACAGTCTTCTAGAGGTGTCGGAAACGGAAACTCTGGCGCCAAACGATAGTCAATGCTCAAAACTGCATGGCCTGATTGCATCGCAAGTCGCCGACAAACATCGTCATAATCGTCAAGCGTGTGAAACACCCACCCACCACCGTGAATAAAAATGCACAGACCCAAATTCTGCTGCGAATTTTTATCGACAGGTGGAGAATAAAGCCGCGCTGGCACGCCACCCGCATCAACGTCGCGTCGCGAAGAAATCGGATACTCACTTGGCACGTAGTAACGCAACGTCATTTCACGCGCTTCAACCGGTGTCATCTTCTCGAGCGGCGGCTCTGTGCGCGCGGCCAGTAGCCCGAGAAAAGTTTTTGTCTGGTGATGCAATGTCACGATGAGAGCAGATTATCTATAACGCGTACTTCACCAACAATTTGTCCGTGTCCAAAAATTGGCGACTCAAACGCTCGCGGGTCAACATGCGAAATATCAACACCCATCGCCACGAGCGCCGCGCGCATCAGAGGCGGCCGCGCACGATTTGCGCCGTCGGCAATCTTCAATGCAATCGCACGACCATCGGGCAGCGCCGCGGCATAAACACCTTCAGCACCGTCTTTGGCAATCAAACCAGAAATGCCCGACATCAACAGAGTTACGTCGCGTGTCGGCCCGCCAACCATTTGTGGATGACCCTGCATCGCCTCACCAACCACCCGCGCAGGCGACCCGGCT
Organism: Ilumatobacteraceae bacterium; assembly: GCA_016462185.1. GTDB lineage: Bacteria > Actinomycetota > Acidimicrobiia > Acidimicrobiales > Ilumatobacteraceae > BACL27. The sequence goes on along the minus strand of JAEMTQ010000053.1, from coordinate 5,555 downwards.
TTCGCCATCGCGACAGAACGAAACCCGCGGGCCAGTCCGACAAGCGTCATTGCGTGCGCTGGCGCACCACACCCGTCAACGACGATGTTGGCAACTTCTTCGCCAATCAACTCAGGCATCATCGCGGTAATTAACTTCTGCAATTTATGGTCTTGATTCAAATAACTCGAGTCGTGATCCCAACCGCATGCCACGCAAGTTGCCAACATTCCAGAATGTTTGCCTGAACAATTCATTTGTAACGCCGTCTTATCGCCACCAGATTGCATAATCTCGCGCGCCGCATCATCATCAAGCGGAAAGTCCTTGGTGTTGCACAATGCTGTTTCATCTAAACCAGCAAGCGACAAAATCTCGCGCGCGGCTTGCAGATGCTCTGGCCGACCGTCGTGGCTGGCGCATACAAGAGCCAGCAAATTTGCGGGCAACTTCAACCCGGCAGCCACCATTGCAGTTGCCAGAAACGGCTTGGTTGAAGAACGCGGAAAAACTATTGCATTTGGGGAGCCAACGCTGAAACTTATTGATCCGTCGCGCTCAAGACAAACGACCGCACCGTTATGCCACGACTCTTGCACACCGTTTCGCAAACTGTATGCAACTGGTTTGACATCAGATGCTTGCATTTGATCTTGCTAACTCTTGACGCTTGTGCGACGACGTTTTACCCGAGTCAAAACAAATCTGACAAGCAAAATCAAAATCGCCCCAATTACAAACCATTGAAACACACCGACATACTCACCGACGCGCTCCCATTGGTCGCCGAGCACAGCACCTGTGCCAATCAGAGCAATGTTCCAAACGGCGCTACCAATCGCGGTCAATACAACGAAGCTCGTCAATTTCATGCGTCGAAAACCAGCTGGTATCGAAACGATTGATCTGATCAGTGGCACACATCGTCCGACTAACACGGCGACTGCAGAGCGTTGATCAAACCATGCTTCGGCGCGAACTAGGTCACTTGGCTTGACACCAAACCAACGACCGAACCGCTCGACAAAAGCACGCAGCCTCTCGGGGCCGATCGCGGCGGCAATTGCATACAAAATCAACGCACCAATGACTGAACCAATCGTGGCGGCAATCATCATGCCGACTACAGATGTGTCGCTTTGCGCGACATTTAATGCGTCTGTAGTGGCACTTTGTTGAGCGACAAAGCCAGCAAACGGCAAAACAATTTCTGAAGGAATCGGCGGAAAAACATTTTCGATTACGACGAGCAACGCAACACCGATATAACCGAACTGATTGATGACGTCTTGCACCCAGTTCGCCAAGTCACCCAACATAATTTTCCCCCAATTGAAAAATCGTGCGACTTAGCTTCGGCTAAGCGATTTTCGATTCTTTGACTTTGATTTTCTAAAGTCTGTGTTCATCATCGCGATGACATCCAGCGAAATCTCTTTCGGACATGCAGCCGAACACTCGCCGTGGTTCGTACACGAGCCAAACTGATCATCCATCGCATGCACCATTGCTTCGGCACGCTTGTAACGCTCGCTCTGACCTTGTGGCAAAACATTAAGGTGCGAAATTTTGGCGCCAGTAAACAAGTTCGCCGCACCATTGGGGCATGCAGCAACACATGCACCGCAACCGATGCACGCCGCAGAATCCATCGCCGCATCGGCAACAGGCTTTGGCACAAGAATTAAATTCGCATCGGGAGCGCCGCCTGTTGGCGCGGTGATAAACCCGCCTGCTTCGACAATTCGGTCGAACGACGAACGGTCCACCATCAGGTCTTTGATAATCGGAAAAGCCGAGGCGCGCCACGGTTCAATCACGATCTCATCGCCACTCTTGAAGGTGCGCATATGCAATTGACACGTCGTAGTTGCTCTTTGTGGACCATGTGCCCGCCCGTTAATCATCAGCGAACAAGTTCCGCAAATTCCTTCGCGACAGTCATGATCAAACACAACTGCTTCTTTGCCCTCGCCGATCAAACGCTCGTTTAACTGATCGAGCATCTCCAAAAATGAAGCCTCATCGCTGACTTTGTCGACGGCATAAGTTTCAAAATAGCCATCAACATCTGGGCCAGCCTGACGCCAAACCTTGAGTTTGAGATCAGTGAGCAGGTTCACTTATAGCTCCGAGTTGCGAGATGTGCTGTTTCGTAAACGAGTTGTTCTTTGTTCAACTCGCTGGCCATCGGATCGCCGGTCCAGTTGTATGCAGACACGTGACAGAAGTTTTCGTCATCGCGCATCGCCTCGCCGTCATCAGTTTGATATTCGCTGCGGAAGTGTGCGCCGCAACTCTCGTTGCGATCTAGCGCATCACGACACATCAACATGCCGAGTTGGAAGAAGTCATCTACACGACCTGCTTTTTCAAGTGTTTGGTTCACGTTTTCGCCTGTGCCCGTGACACGCAGGTCTTTTTTGAATTCGCTATACAAAGCAGGCAACTCAGACAATGCTTTTTCAAGGCCTTGTTGCGTGCGCTCCATGCCGCAATAGTCCCAAATGATTTTGCCCAGTTCGCGATGAAACCAATCTGGCGAGCGAGTGCCCTTGACATTGAGATAGCCATTGAACCGCTCACGTGCTTCGGTTTCTGCTTGAACAAACGCTGGGTGATCTGTCGTCGGAATTGCTTTGTTCAAAAGCGGCGCCAAACCATTGCTGATTGTGTATGGCAAAACAAAATATCCGTCGGCAAGACCTTGCATCAACGCGCTCGCGCCAAGTCGGTTCGCGCCGTGGTCTGAGAAGTTTGCTTCGCCTGCGGCATACAAGCCCGGCACCGTTGTCGCGAGTTCGTAATCAACCCACAACCCGCCCATTGTGTAGTGCGTAGCTGGGTAAATTCGCATCGGTGTCGCATATGGATCTTCACCGGCGATTCGCTCATACATTTGAAACAAGTTTCCGTATCGCTCTTCGACAACATCTCGGCCAAGTCGTGAAATTGCTGCTGAGAAGTCGAGGTTTACGCCATTCTTCAACGGACCAACACCGTGGCCTCGGTCAACGAGTCGCTTAGCTGCACGCGAAGAAATATCTCGCGGCGCCAAGTTGCCGTAACTCGGGTAGAGCCGCTCTAAGTAATAGTCGCGCTCGCTTTCTGGAATTTGTTCGGCTGGTCGCGAATCGTCAGCGTTCGCAGGCACCCACACTCGCCCGTCGTTGCGCAACGACTCGCTCATCAAAGTCAGCTTCGACTGCGACTCATCGCTTTGCGGAATGCAAGTCGGGTGAATCTGAGTAAAGCAAGGGTTGGCAAACATTGCACCGCGACGATGTGCTCGCCATGCCGCCGTGACGTTGCAATTCATCGCGTTTGTCGACAAGAAGAACACGTTGCCGTAGCCACCTGTAGCCATCACGACTGCGTGAGCCGCGTGTGATGTGATCTCGCCTGTCAGCAAATCGCGAACGACGATGCCGCTGCATCGACCGTCGATAATTACGGTGTCGACCAACTCGGTGCGATTGAAAAGTCGTACGCCGCCCAAACCAACTTGTCGCGACAACTGCTGATATGCGCCAAGCAACAACTGCTGACCAGTTTGACCGCGGGCATAAAAAGTTCGGCTTACCTGCGCGCCACCAAAACTGCGGTTGTCAAGCATGCCGCCGTACTCACGAGCGAACGGCACACCTTGGGCCACCATCTGGTCGATGATGTCAACTGAAACTTGGGCCAAACGATGCACGTTGCTCTCACGACTGCGAAAGTCGCCGCCTTTAATCGTGTCGACAAACAAGCGGTTGATGCTGTCGCCATCACCTTGATAATTTTTCGCTGCGTTGATGCCACCTTGCGCGGCAATCGAGTGAGCACGTCGTGCTGAGTCGTGAAATGTAAACGCATCAACCTGGTAGCCAAGTTCGGCAAGTGTCGCAGCGGCCGACGCACCGGCAAGACCTGTACCAACAACGATTACTTTGAACTTGCGCTTGTTGTTCGGGTTGACAAGTTTTGCGTCGGCTTTATAGTTGTCCCACTTGTCGCGCAACGCGCCTTCTGGAACTTTCGCATTTAATACTGTGCTCATCGTTTGACCTTCAATTT
>JAEMTQ010000053.1:0-1417 GCA_016462185.1 Ilumatobacteraceae bacterium | reverse complement strand
ACCTTTACGATGCCCGCGAGCACCGCAATCGGAAATGAAATATTTCCTAGAACTACAACGGCTGCAAACCCAGTGGCAAATGCCCAACGCCAAGAATTAAATCGCGGGTTGTTCCATCCCAATGATTGAAAGATGCTCCACGCTCCATGTCGAAGGTGAATGCCAAGCAGCAAATTCGCAAGAATATAAAACAGTGCCACCGGCCAACGACCCAAACTGCGCACGACATTCGCGTAAACCTCGGTACGCACGAAAGCACCGTCGGCACCAATTGTGTTTACAACACCGAATGTCAAATCAAGAAGATGCCAAGTCAAGAAACTAAAAACAATCATTCCGCTGTAGCGCATCGTGCGACTTGCAAAGTTTGCAACTTCATAATCCCGCGGCGATTGATACTTCACTGGTCGCGCTTGTCGATTCATAATCGTCAACGACCATGCAGCGTGCAAGTGCAGCACGAGCATCGCCAGTAAACCGCCACGCAGAATCCACAAAACTGCACCCTTCGGCGCGAGTGGGTACAGAAGTTTCTTGAGAAATTCGGCGTAACTGTCAAGTTCGGCAGCACCGAGATACATCTTCAAATTGCCGATCATATGAAACAGAACAAAACCCATCAAGGCGATTCCGGAGATTGCCATGGCATATTTTTTGCCGACTGCCGTCGAATAAATGTCAAGTAAAAACGACTTTTTCTTGCGGGATGCAAGCGCTGTGCCAGTGACCGGCTCTCGCGATCGGCTTGGTTTTGAGATTGTTTGGACCATATCTACGCTCTTCACGCTAGTAGTCGGCCGATAACTGCCCGACATCGCTGGGCTCACCCGCAGCGTGAACCGTGTCTCACTGTGGCTATCTGTGCCCAAAACCAAGCGCATTCGCATTAGTGCCCGTAAATTCTTTATACTTTGCGAGACATATAACACGGGTCACCAAAGTGGCTGACCCAATGAGAAAACGGAGAAACATCAAGTGAGCGCATTATTTGCATCCGAAGGCGGCTGGCAAGACTTCACCCTTAAAGGCGGTGAGTGGCTGATTTTGTGGCTCTCAGGCGGATCGGCAGTTCTGGCTCTGCTCGTTGGCTGGTACTTGATGGTCAAGGTTCTGCAAGAAGATGAAGGCACCGACAAAATGAAAGAAATCGCATCAGCGATTCAAGTTGGTGCGTGGGCATATTTGAAACGCCAGTTCCGCACGATCGGCATGATTCTCGTGCCCGTCGGTGCAGTCGTATTTTTAACTTCAGTCGCAATTGATAAACCAAACGGCGAGTCAGCACTTTCATTTGTCTCGGCTGGCTTGTATCGCACAATCGCTTTCGTTCTCGGCTGCGTTGCCTCTGGACTCACCGGTTACATCGGTATGACACTCGCGACGCGCGGCAACGTTCGCACCGCAGCAGCCGCCAAAC
>JAEMTQ010000052.1:7091-8540 GCA_016462185.1 Ilumatobacteraceae bacterium | reverse complement strand
TGCGCATATGGAATTGACTCTTTGTCGTCACGCGCAACCGCTTTGGGTCTCAGAAGGCCTCTGTGTTGACAACCCGCAACTCACAGAGCTTGGGCTTCGACAAGCAGAGATGCTCGGGCAGCGATTGGCTAGAGAACGATTTGATCACATTTATGTCTCGCCACTGCTTCGAACGCGACAAACTGCCGAGCCGATTCGTGCGGCACACAAAAGAGAAGAAGTGATTCAACCTTGGTTAGAAGAGATCCGTGGCCCGGTGTGGCAAGGTCTTCCAGGAGAAGTTGCAGCAAGTGCTTATAAACAGGAAGGGTCAAAGCCTGCCAGAGAACGATGGCACGGGCTTAAAGGTGGCGAAGCAAACAAAGATTTCGTAGCCCGCATTCACGCTGGCGCTGAAAGATTCTTAGCCGAACACGGTGTTCATCGAATTGAACATGAGTTACCGATCTGGCACATTGAAAACCCAGGACAACGAATCGCGTGTGTGGCCCACGCAGGCACTAACAGCGTCGTGATATGTCACCTTTTGGGATTGACCCCAACGCCTTGGGAGTGGGAGCGCTTTGTTCTGGGTCATGCGTCGATCAGCAGGCTTGAAGCGTTCAAACTTGGCGATGGCTATGCATTCGCACTCTCGCCGCTTTCAGACTTAGAACATATTCCTGCTGAAGATCGAAGTTATTAATTCAACGGGCAGCGGAGGATCTCACCTCTCCGCCACCCGTTAATCGAGCACTCGTTTACGGTTGTGGGAGCACTTCCGTAACGTGACATGCATCGACAGCTTTTACAACTGGGTATGGATTGATTGCATCGCCTCCACCAGGGTGAACCTCAAAGTGAAGGTGAGAAACGCCTGAGTTTCCAGTTGAACCCATGTAACCGATGATCTGGCCAGCACGAACAGTAGAGCCGACCGTGATGCCTGGGGCAAACGAGTCAAGGTGTGCATAAAAGAAATATGTTTTGTCAGCGCCGGTCAAACGAAGGGCATTTCCGCTGAGTGATGAGTCGGCTCCGTACATCTTTGTAATTGTTCCATCGACTACTGCGTACAGCGCCAATCCCTTTGGCCCGACAATGTCGACACCGATATGAAGACGATTACCTGGGCGTGGCGCATGCCAAGAATCTGAAAAAGAACAACGTCCTTGTGATGGAAACACATTGATTTGCGGAATTCCGAGAGTCGCAAGATCTGGCAGCACACCGAGAGCGATTGCTGTAGGTAGATCAACCGCTGATGTTGCATTCAATCCGCGTGATGTCTGGAAGTTTGCGAGAGAAATTGATGTAGCGAGGCCAAAGATTCCGTCTGCTCCACCTTTTACTTCAACGCCGTTAGCGATCAACTTTTCTTGTACCAGTCGAACTGCGTCGCTTCGTTGTCCTCGTGTTGGCAATGTATCGATCGTCAACATGCCGGCTACTGGCACAACAACCGGTGCA
>JAEMTQ010000052.1:0-6991 GCA_016462185.1 Ilumatobacteraceae bacterium | reverse complement strand
GCCAAGGAATTTTGCGGTTCGCTCGTCAAGGCGTCCTGTTGCCTTGAAGCCAGCAACCTTTTGAAAACTCTTCAGAGTCGACTGTGTGGATGCCGAAAAGACTCCGTCGGCACCACCTTTAAGTGTGAAACCACGTGCAATGAGGGCTTCTTGCATTCGACTTACTGTTGCGCCACTATCGCCGAGAACTGGCAAGGCGGCCGTTGTGGCACTGGCTGATGGAACAACCAAACCAAGGCTCAAGACTGAACCAATAAGTACTGATAAGAGGTATTTTGCTTTTGTTGACATTTCTGCTCCCTTGTGAGATCCGCATAAGGGATCGGCACTGGAGGACAGAACTTGAGGAAAATCTCACTTAAAATATTGATACAGCCACTCAGAGTGGTGATATTTGTCATTAAGTCGTAACAGGCTTTGTTTTAACCGTTTTTATGACAACTAAGAGTAAGAATTCAGCCGCCTAGGGGCTGTGATTTAGGGACTCTTAGGGTTTAGTGCTCGAAATTGAGCAGTTCGGCTAATTTCGGCCTTAGATTCCAGGATTTCACAAAATCTCTATAACTCGCCAGTTCTTGTGGGTCAGATGGTGAATTTGTCTTTACGGCCCGAATCATCAAATTGCGCGGTGTGTGATCATCGCCAATGAATTCAATGATGTCGGTTCGGTATCCGTTGAAGCGCAAAATTTGAGCTCTTAATGCGTCTGTTAATACGTCGCCCAATCTCTGGTTCAAGATTCCATGTTTCGTGACTTGGTGCCAGGGATCTGGAATTTTGGTCATTTGAAGCTGCAAGTCGTGATGACAACAAGGGGATACAAGGATGATTTTTGCGCCATTCTTAATTGACCAGGCCAAAGCATCATCAGTTGCGGTGTCACACGCATGAAGAGCAATCGCAACATCGGCGGCGCTGTTAACAGAATCAGAGATCTTCTCAGCCCGGAAACTTACCGCATCACCAATGGCTAATCTTTCGGCGATAGCAGCATTTCGCTCACGACTGTCTTCGCGTTTGTCGATACCTACAACAGTGTTGTAGAAATTCTTTTCAATTAAGAAATTATGGGTGGCGAAAGTTAAATAAGCGTTGCCGCAACCGTGATCAACAATTTTTAGTGGATTGTCACTAGTTGGCTGGGGGATACGATTATTTGCGATTTCGGCTTCAAGCGTCGGCATCAGAATCCGCAGAAATTCTTCAATTTGCAAGAACTTGTCATTCATCGTTGGTTTGACACGACCCTGTTGGTCGGAGATCCCGACCTGGCGTAAAAACTCGCTGTTGCTGTCAAGGAGTCTTGACTTTTGTCGATCATGACTTAGGTTTTGCGACTTCTGATGGGACTCAACATGGACTGCGAATTGACCCTTCTTGGTGTATCGAAGAGTCAAAGACTTCTCGGTGCTTTCAACAAGAAAGTTTGCAAAACCAGAAGCCAGATAATGCTGAATTTGAGAATCGCCAAAGTCAAGATTTGTGGTCTTTGAAGTTGTTTTACCATTACAGATCATCTGAATTTTCATCGAGTCTTTAAGTTTGATAGGTCGAAACTCGATTTTCTCGTAATCAGGCTGCATATTGCGTCTACGTCCAGAAAAAATCGCCCGAACAAATCTCGTTTGGTCATCGAAGATCGCGACGACATCGGCCAGTGCTTCAGCCTCGCTTTGTGTCATAAATTTCTCATGAGCTTGTTCGTTGTCGGTCCGTGCATCGCCATCCGATAGAAGTTCGGCGATACGTGTCGACACTACGAAAGATCTCAGTCTTTGACTTGCTGGTCGAATTTAAAGATCGGCACTCAACCGTGAAGTTGCCGTGCGCAGTGCCATTGCCTTCGTCGGCGTAGAACGACATAACAAGTGGAACTTCAATCGTCATGTGATTGATGTCAAATTGTGAAGTAAAAATCTCGGATATTCCTTGCGTGTCCGCAGCAATCAAATTTCCGTTCATGCTGATTTTCGCGTCGTCGCTGAAGTAGGTGAGAAGTTTTACAAGGTCATTGCGACTGAGAGCATCTGCGTAGTTGTTGAACAACTGTCGAAGATCAAATTCGGTCGCGAGAGAAGCCGAACGAGGACCCTCGTCGTCCTGGCGACCTTTTTGGCCATTTGTTGATTTGGACGAACGACGCGAGTCACGGATGTCGTCAGGGGACAGTCCAGTCTCGGATGCCGCAAGTTGACGCATGAGGCGAATGAACTCCTTTCGCTTTAAAACACCCTCATGAGCTGCATATTGCACGGCGAGCCCATCAATCAGCCCCGAGATGCGAGTCGCAGACTCTCTCGGATGTACACAATGAAATTCTCCAGATTCATTTCCGGCACGAAGGGTCTTTTCAAAAACGGCGATGGATTGTTCATCGAGTTCTTGACTAATTGGCTTCATTTTCGGATTGCGCAGAGCCTCGCCCCATGCGTCAATCCAGATCATCCACTCGACGTCATCGCTACCCTCGGGCACGTAGCTTTCAATAAGTCGCCACAATTTGGCAACCGCAGTTGGCGCAGAGTCGCTGTCGCGTTGCATGTCGACCAGGTCTTTACGCGCGTAATGCTCAAAGGCCGCAGCCAATAGTTCTTCTTTAGAGGCGAAGTGATAGTGAATTAAACTGTTTGACACACCGAGTTTCTTTGCGACATCTGCCACTCTCGTTCCGGCAAAACCTCGTTCGATGACGACATCACAGGTAGCCTCAAGAATCTCAATGCGACGTCTCTCAACAGTTTCTTTTTTCACTACCTGCGCACGATACACACCCTTTGGGCATGCCTCAACATCGCACATTTCGGAGTTGAGGTAGGACTGTGGTGAAAGTAACCCATAAGGGTTATTTGCGTTCGACGCAGGTCGCCTTTGTCGCTCTGTACACGATCATCATTACAGGTTCTCTGGTGCGTCTAACTGGGTCTGGACTTGGGTGCGCCGATTGGCCGAAATGTAGCGACGCGAAATTTATTGACGTTTCTTCAACGCATGCCGCAATTGAGCAAATTAATCGACTGTTCACCGGTGTGGTGGCGGCGGCGGTAATCGTGTGCGTGCTGTTGGCTTTCAAGTTGCGACCTAAACGACGTGATCTTATTGGAATGTCGATCATGTTGGTTGTTGGTGTGTTGGCCCAAGTGATGATCGGCGCGATAGTTGTCTGGACTGGGCTGAACCCGATTTCGAATATTGCTCATTTTTTAGTCAGCATCTTTTTGATGAGTGTTGCCTACATGTTGGTGCAGCATGCACGAATATTTCGACTAACTGAAAACGCAACACCAAGGGGCGAGCCAAGTCTCAAAGATAAATTTGCTATTAACCTCGTGCGATTAATGGTGCTGGCAACTGGTCTTGCGGTTCTAACCGGAACTGTCGTCACTGGTTCAGGCCCGCACGCCGGAGACGAAGACGCCATTCGGCTGGGCTTTGGTGTGACAAGAGTTGTTCGAATTCACAGTGCGACTGTTTGGCTTGCCATGTTTTCGTCGCTTGGTTTGGCAATCTTGATTCGACGGCGTCGAGATTTAGCAGACATTCTGCAAAGGTCGCTTTCGCGATATCTTCTGATCTTGGTGGTTCAGGGCGGCATTGGCTACACCCAATATTTTCTCGGCGTACCAGTGATTTTGGTGGCACTTCACGTAGCCACTTCTGTTGCAGTTTGGCTATGTGCTGTCGATGTGTATTGGAATTCAAGACTTTCGACTCAGCAGCAAAATGTGATTGACTAATAGACAGCATGTTGGGGCTCAGGTTTAAATTTCGCGCAGTCGCGCTAAAAACTCTGCTGTTTGTGTCCACTGGTCTTATTGTCATCGGGTTTGCACCATCTGGTGTATCTGGTGCGACTGGTGACGAGTTCTCAATCATCGCCAGTGTTCAGAACCAGACTCTTGTAGATGGCTCAACAAGCCGTACGCCAGTAGAAGGTGTGACGATAAATGTTCTCAAAGCCGACGGAACTCCAATTGGTGAGGCGGTTACAGGCAAAGATGGTTTGTGCACGATTTCAGTGCCTAGTCGTGATGACTATGTCATTGAACTCAATCTTTCAACTTTGCCTGATGGACTGACACTTATTGATGCTGAAAAGCAAAAAGTTGCTGTCAATCGCGATTTATTCACGACTAACACAAAAAGAGTTACTTTTTTTACAGGTGAAAGTGCGAATGCCGGAGCTTCTGCGTCTGAGCGGATCTTGCAGCGACTATCTGATGGAATTCGCCTTGGTTTAATTATTGCGATGTGTTCGGTGGGTCTATCTTTGGTTTTCGGTACCACAGGATTAACGAACTTCGCACACGGCGAGATGGTTACTTTTGGTGGTCTGGTTGCGTTTTATTTCAACGTGATTCTCGAAATACCAATCTTGATCTCAGGCCCTGTTGTGATTTTGATGGGCGGACTGTTTGGGTTGTTGCTTAACTGGGGCATTTTTGCGCGCTTGACGAAGCGTGGTGTCACTTTGCTTTCTCAACTTGTGGTGACGGTAGGGCTTTCGTTGATGCTGCGTAATATTTATTTATTTCAGTTTGGTGGACGAACGAAGCAACTATCGAGCTATTCGAAACAAGTGAATCTAGAAATCGGTCCGATTGGTATTACGCCGCGTGACTTAACGACAGCAATTTTAGGTGTCATTATTCTTGTCTCAGTTGCGCTCTTCTTACAGCGATCGAGACTCGGTAAAGCAATTCGAGCAGTTAGTGACAATGTTCAGTTGGCCTCAGCAACCGGAATTGACACGAGAAAAGTTATTAAAATCGTTTGGTTCGCGGGCGGCGCGCTTGCAGCAACCGGTGGTATTTTTCGAGGTCTAGACGAACAGGTGAGCTTCTCGATGGGTTCAGACTTGCTGTTTCTAATGTTCGCGGGCATCACATTGGGCGGTCTTGGCTCGGCTTTTGGAGCGTTGATCGGCGGATTCTTCATCGGAATTTTCGTTGAAATGTCATCACTTTATTTTCCGAGCGAACTTAAAGTTGCGCCTGCTTTATTTATTTTGATTGTGATGCTTGTTGTTCGTCCTCAAGGCTTGCTCGGCAAGAGTCAAAGAGTGGGTTGAGATGGACTGGAGTCAAATCATTCAAAATACGATCCTTGCGGCGCTTGGAGTTGACGCGATCTATTTTGCGATCGCTGCGTTAGGGCTGAATGTGCAATTTGGCTATACAGGACTGGTTAATTTTGGTCAGGCTGCATTTATGGCTTGCGGTTCTTACGGTCTGGGCATGACAGCCCAATATTTTGGTATTGGCCTGTGGTGGGGTATCCCGCTGGGCATTGTGTTTGTAATCATTCTTGCTTTGATCGTCGGTATTCCAACTCTGAGATTGAGGGCTGATTATCTGGCAATCGTCACAATCGCTGTTGCGGAAATAGTTCGCTTATTCGTCCGCTCGGTGAAGTTCAACTATATGTTTGGTGGCACCGAAGGAATCAGTAATTTCAGTCGTGATTATCGAGAATTGAATCCTTTCGACCCAGGTGCGACATACGGCTTTGGGCCGTTTACTTTTAGCGGCTACACGTTGATCACAGTTCTTGTGGGCTGGGTGTTGGTCGGAGTCTTCGCCCTGTTTGTATGGCAACTAATGCGAAGTCCATGGGGTCGCGTTATTAAGGGAATACGAGAAGACGAAGATGCGGTGCGAAGTCTCGGCAAGAATGTTTATTTCTACAAGCTTCAATCGCTGATTCTTGGTGGCATCATCGGAATGTTCGCAGGAATGGTGTTATCGCTTGACCGAGGTTCGGTTCAACCTGACAATTACAGTCGCGACGTAACTTTTTATATCTTGACTGCACTCGTGCTTGGAGGACTCGCAAAAGTAGCGGGTTCGGTTGTTGGCGCGATGTTGTTCTGGGTGATCTTTGTATTTTCCGACAACGTGCTGCGTGAAATCACACGAACAGGCCCACTGCGAATTGGTGATTTCACGATCATTCAAAGCACTCAAGTTGGTGCAGTGAACTATATGTTTGTCGGTCTTGGACTGATGCTCCTGATGACTTATCGCCCACAGGGCTTGTTCGGCAACAAGACAGAGATGGCTCTTGATGGTCGCTGAACGAACTTACGGTGATTTAGCAACTGTGGCGCGTGATGCATTGAATGGAGTCGAGGCCGCGGCGGGAGTTAAGAAACCCGATGCGATTCTTTCAGCCGATGGCATTCGCCGTCATTTTGGTGGCATCGTTGCAGTTGATGTGAAGCATCTTGAAGTTCAACGAGGTTCGATCACCGCTTTGATTGGACCGAACGGTGCTGGAAAGACAACGTTGTTTAACTTGCTTTCAGGCTTCGATACACCAGACGTGGGTGAGTGGCGCTTCGATGGTCACAACATGAGTCGTGTTGTGGCCCATAAGACCGCCAGCATGGGAATGGTTCGCACATTTCAATTGACCAAGAGCTTGACGAAAATGACTGTGATTGAGAACATGAAACTCGGTGCTATTCACCAAGTCGGTGAAAAGTGGTGGAAAGGACTCTTGCCATTTCTCTGGAAGTCGCAAGAAGCAAAAATAGAAGAGCGCGCCGATACGTTGCTGAAGAGATTCAAGATGGATCACATGCGCAACGAGTACGCAGGCACTCTTTCGGGTGGGCAGCGAAAGTTGCTCGAGATGGCCCGTGCACTAATGACCGAACCAAAGCTTGTAATGCTTGATGAACCAATGGCAGGCGTGAATCCTGCGTTAAAGCAAAGTCTCAATGAGCACATCAGGGGCTTGCGTGACGACGGTATGACAGTGCTATTTGTTGAACACGACATGGACATGGTCAATGACGTCGCTGACTGGGTAGTCGTAATGGCCGAAGGTATTTTGATTGCTGAAGGCACACCAGAGCAGATTGGTTCAAATCCACAGGTTATTGAGGCCTACCTCGGAAGTAACCAAGGCAAGTCTCTTTTGGATAGGCAGGTTTAACCGTTGTGAGTGCTGCAAATATTCTTAACGTGCACGAGTTGGTTGCCGGCTA
>JAEMTQ010000124.1 GCA_016462185.1 Ilumatobacteraceae bacterium | reverse complement strand
TACCGCGAGTCGACGTATCAGAGCCCGAAAACATCCACGGCGAGTTCGGTAATTTCACTTTGCCGTCACCGCGGTCGTCAACTTCAACAAACGCATTTCGCTCGCTAGCCCATTTCGTTTTCGCTACTTCGCGAACTGTGCGCATTTGACCCATTGCCAGTTTGTTTTCATCGAGTCGGCGCTCAAGTTCGTCAACGGTTTCAATTGTTAGCGCCCAGTCTTTTATTAGTTGCATTAGTTCGGCAAAGTTTTTGATGCGCAACGCCACGGTCTTGAATCTTTCGTCGTTCAAGAGATGTGGCGCCTGCATTGCAGCAACAAAAAAATCAAATGTTCCTCGCTCGGCGGGGTGACCGCTGACGACTGAAGTTATGCCGTCTTTGGTCGTCAGCACTGCATAGTCTTCGGGACGAAACGAACGAATCGCGTCAGGCGAAACTGGCTCTTCCCATAAATCGTCGTGTGCATGTTCGTTGACGTAGAGCAAAGTTTGTGCCATTGACAAGTCGATGTATTGACCCTCGCCGTTGCGTTCGCGTTGAAACAGCGCCGCCAAGATCGCGCTCGCACACTCAATTGCCGTATAGACGTCGGCATGGCTGAACGGGTCATTGGCGTATTGCCCCCCGCGTGCGTCGCCCTGACGCTTCGTTAGGCCCATTTCAGCGTTAATTACGGGGGCAAACGCCCTTCGGTTCACCCAGGGGCCGGTGTTGCCATACCCAGTGATTGAGGCATAAACCAGCCGCGGGTTTTTCTTGCGCAAGGTTTTTTCGTCAAGCCCTAATCGCGCCATTACGCCTGGGCGAAAGTTTTCAATCAACACGTCACATTTTTCAATTAGCTGTTTGATGATTTCAACTGCTTCAGGTTTTGTCAGATCTAGTGAGATATTTCGCTTGCCGACATTTTGTTGAATGAAATATGTTGCATTTGAATTCACTCGTGGGCTTGAAAACCGAGTCAAGTCGCCAGTTGGTTGTTCAACTTTGATTACGTCAGCGCCGAGGTCACACAACATTCGTGTTGCATGTGGCCCCGAAAGCACTCGAGTGAAGTCGAGAACGCGGACGCCTTCAAGTGGGCGCATCGTGGCTAGTTGAGCGTCACGCCGAGCGTGCGCAATGCCAGCGAGGCGTAGAGCGCAACACCGTGAGCCATTGAAGACTCCTCAAACATCACACGGTTCGAATGATTCGGCGCGGCATTCGCTGGGTTCATGTTTAGTGGCGTGCCACCAATGAAGACCATTGCCCCCGGAATCTTGTTCAACACATAACTAAAGTCTTCGGCGCCCATCACAGGTGCTTTCATATTTATTGCGTTTTCTTCGCCAAGTAGCGAACCCGCAACGTCAAGGGCAAATGCCGCGCTCGGGTCGTCGTTCACCGTGACTGGGTAGCCAATTCTGATCTCGACCGTTGCTTCCATTTCGTGTGCGGCGGCAATTCCTTCGGCCACGCGACGAATCGAATCGTGCACTTTGTTGCGGGTCTTTTCGCTCACTGCACGAATCGTCCCTTCAATTTGTGCCGTCTCCGGAATCACGTTCGAAGCAGTGCCAGCGATCAACTTTGTAATCGTCACAACTGCCGGATCAAAAGTTTCAATTCGACGAGTGATCATCATCTGCAGTGCCTGCACGATTTCGCACGCCACAGGTATCGGATCAAGTGTTCTAAACGGCTCGGACGCATGACCACCTTTGCCTGAAACCTTGATCGATACGACATCGCTTGAAGCCATCAGCGGGCCACTGCGAGTGCCGACAACGCCCGTGGGCATCGAAGACGTGATGTGCAACGCATATGCCGCTTTGATCGGCGACTCACTGCCGTCTTTGTGTTTTGCCACGTCGAGCAAACCTTCTTCGAGCATAAATTTTGCGCCGTGGTGACCTTCTTCGCCTGGTTGAAACATAAACAACACGCGACCAGGTATTTCACCGCGACGGTCGCTGAGCAATTTCGCGGTGCTGACCAACATTGAAGTGTGCGTGTCGTGGCCGCACGCATGCATACAGTTCTCAGTCTTTGATGCGAAATCAAGGCCAGTGTCTTCGGGCATCGGCAGGGCATCCATGTCGCCGCGCAACATCACTGTCGGTCCGGGTTTGTCGCCAGTCAACATTGCAGCTATTCCGCTTGTTGTTTTATGCAGAGTGATATCAAGTGGCAGGCCTTCAAGAGCGCTCAAAACTTGTTCGCGAGTTTTTGGCAGTGTGTTGCCGATCTCGGGCCACTTATGCAAATTTCGACGCAGGTCAATCGTTGTGTCCATCAAACCGTTGACTTGATCTTTCAATCCGACAGCCGCACCGTGTCGTTCTTGAGCAGCAGAAGTTGGTTTGTTTGAGCCTTGTTTTGCCATACGGCAATCGTACC
>JAEMTQ010000051.1 GCA_016462185.1 Ilumatobacteraceae bacterium | reverse complement strand
AAGTTGCCGACTTGTTGTTAGACGTGCGGTCTCTTTTGACTGCAAGTGCTGTTGCCGTAACTCCAGAAGCCTAAATTTTCGCGCCGGGGTTTACTTTCAGAAGAAAGAAATAGCTAGGCGGGCGAGAACGCCCATTAGCGCGCCGATGAGCGCGCCGGCAAAGATGTCGCTGGCGTGATGAATGCGAACCGCAACTCGACTGAGTGCAACAACGGTCGCCAAACCGAACCACAGCGCAATCGTGGGCCCAGTTGACCAACCAGTAAGAACAACTGCTGCAAAGAAGGCCGAACTTGCATGCCCGCTCGGAAAACTCGAAGTACGGGGCTTGCGAATTTTGAAGCGCGAATCACCTTTGACCGTGGGACGCTCGCGTTTGAAAAAAGGCTTGATGCCCTGATTGAGTATCAAACTTTCTACGCCCATAAGTGACGAGAGAATTAGCGCTTGGCGCACACGGCTCGAGTCTGCAACTGCGCGGACGATTCCGACAATGTGCCACAGAATACCGAAGTCGCCCAAGGCTGTTGCTGTAGTGAAAAGCCAAATAGTGGGTTTGAAGTTGCGAGTCGGCTCAAGTAAGCGATCAAGCTTTGCGTCAAGCAAAGTGAAGCGTGAGGGCTTTGAATCGTTCATTTGCTGAAATCAGTCGCGTTCAAAAGTTGGATAAATCTTTGGTGCTTCAATTTTGGCGAGCGAGTCGTCGCCACCAAATTCTGGGCACCACTGTTTGTAAGCACAGAAATTGCACAGCCCAGATTTTTTGGTTGCAAAAACGCCAGATTCACACGACGTCTCGATTTTTTCGAAGGTCTGAATCGCTGCGGCCTCGCACGCCGCATTTGACTCTGGGGTGACTTCAACTTCGATCGGAGTGCTGGTCTTGAGATACATCAGGCGCAATCGTTTTGGTAGTTCGCCGCGCTCGCGCAGACAAAGCGAAGCATAGATGTGCATGTTGTCCATTTTGTTCGCGCCGAATCGCGCATCAGGAGGTTTGCCAGTTTTGTAATCGCTGACTACGAGTTCGTTCTTTTCGTTGTATTCGAGTCGGTCAATGATGCCGCCGAGTTTGAACTTTCCGAAGTCTGAGTCAAGGCGCAATTCAAGACCAATTATTTTTGCATTACGCGGATTCTCCATTCGGTAATAACCGTTGACAAGTTCGCGCGAATCTTTAAAGAATGCTTCAGTTGCGTCGGGACTAAGCGCGAGGGCTTTAAATCGCGCAGAGGGTTCGTATTCTTGGCGCGTGAGTTCAAATGCTTCTCGTGCAGCTTCGACTGAGCGATTTTCGGGTTCGTGCCCGAGCAAGAGTTCTAACACTCGGTGCACAAAGTTGCCTTTGACCAAATGAATTTGTGGTGGCTGGGGAAGTTTTTCGATTGATGCAAAACGAAATTGCAACGGGCAAGTTCGAAATGTACTAATGCGCGAAGGAGAAAGCGTTACGGGCGTCGGGTAAGTCGTCGTCATCTCATTGACAATCTAGGCATTGGGTGTTCAACTATGCGAGATCATCAACTTCGCGAATCAACTTCGCAAGTCGACTGGGTTGTTGCATCGGTCCAAAGTGTCCTAGATCTGACCATTCGATGAATTTTGCATTCGGTATTTGGTTTGCAATCTGTGCCGCCAAGCCCGATGGTTGGGCTGGTTGTTGAGCACCACTGACAACCCATGTTGGCACTTGCAGATTTTTGAGTTGGCTTGAAGTGTCATGATCGGCGCCCATTTCAAAGTTGCGAGCTTCATGTTCGGGTGAACACTTCAAAGTTATTGAACCGTTCAAATCACGAAAGCCGTGGTCGACGTATGCATTTAATGCTCGAGGATCAAAAACATTCATCGGAGGCTTGGAGGCGTAATTTGCAAAAGCCTCTTCGCGTGACGCGAAAGTCTTTCTTCGCCGACGAGCACCTTCAACGAGCGGGCTTGGTCCGCTTCTAGTTGAGGTTGATTGTTGCACCTCAACGGGAAAGATAATTGGCTCGTAAACAATTAGTGCGCGAAAGATTTCGGGCATTTGCAGTGCCGCCATAACGAGTGCCGCGCCACCCATCGAGTGGCCGATTGCTATAATTTTTGTGTTCAGTGTTTTGGCGACTGAAATTGCGTCTTGACCATATTGAGACCAGTGGACTTGCAGATCTTCAGGAAATGACGAATCACCGTGGCCGCGGTAGTCAAAAGATGTGCAGTTGTAGTCGGTAACTAAATCTTCAATTACCGGGTCAAAACAGCGGCCGTGAAAACCGTTGGCATGAGAAAACAACAGATTGGTTTGAAGTTGCGGGTCTATCGACGTGGCAACGGATTGTGGGGTGTATCTAAAGGCTGATAACGCCACGCCGTCGGTGGATTGAACTTTATTTATTGCAATTTTCACGATATTGCATTGTGGCAGGTTATTGAACTACCTTTTGCCAATGGCATCTCGACGAAAAACTCAAAAAACCAAGAACAAGAAAAAGGCCGTAAAGAAAACCAGCAAAAAGAAGACTGGCAAGAAGAAGGCTGTGAAAAAAGCTGGCAAAAAGAAAGCTGTAAAGAAAACCAGCAAGAAAAAAGCCGTGAAGAAGAAGACCGGCAAGAAGAAACTCGTGAAGAAGGCTGGCAAGAAAAAAGCCGCGAAGAAAGTCGCAAAGAAACCCGGCCTTAAAGTTGGCGATGTTGCCAGCATCGTGCGCAACAATCTGGCTAAACAACCGAACGCGATCTCGCTAGTTCTCGGCGAAAAGACTTTGACATGGGCACAGTTGAACTCTCGAGCAGCCCAAGTGGCCCAAGGCTTGCGCCGTGCCGGCGTCAAGTCGCAAGATCGTGTTGCGTTCTTGGACAAAAACGGCATTGAGCATTTTGAGGTTTTCTACGGTTGCGCAATGTTGAACGCCGTGAGTGTCGACGTCAACTGGCGACTTGCCGGACCAGAAGTTGCATACATCGTTAACGACTCTGAAGCCGAGGTGTTTATCGTCGGTCAAGAATTCGTTCCGATTTTAGATGCCATCATCAAGGATTTAACAAAAATCAAAACAGTGATTGTGATCGGTGGGCATCCAAGCCACAACGATTATGAGCGATGGGTGAGTGCGCAGTCGGCAGTTGATCCAAAAGTTGCAACTAAGCCAAGTGACATTGCATTTCAGTTGTATTCAAGTGGAACAACTGGTCGACCAAAAGGTGTGATGCTGACGAACGACAATTTCTTCGCGCTGTTGCCAGCCGCGCGAGAAGTTTGGGGAATGTCAGAAAATACAGTGAACCTCGTGGCGATGCCTCTGTTCCACATTGGTGGCGGCGGTTGGGCGACTGCGGGTCAATTCGCTGGTGCGCGGTCGATCATTATGCGTGATGTTGATCCGGCAGCAATGTTGACTTTGATCGAAAAACAACGCATCACCCATGCATTCGCAGTGCCGGCGTTGTTGCAGTTTGCATTGATCATGCCAAATATTGGCACGACAGACTTCTCGAGTCTCGAATTGATTGCCTACGGTGCATCGCCGATTTCTGAAGCGGTGCTTGAAGGTTCGATTAATGCGTTTAAGTGTCCATTCATGCAGGTTTATGGTTTGACTGAGACGACCGGAGTCGTAACAGTTCTTGGACCAGAAGATCACGACCTGAGTTCTGCGAACAAAGGTCGCCTGCGTTCATGTGGCAAACCATTTACCGGAATTG
Source organism: Ilumatobacteraceae bacterium (assembly GCA_016462185.1). Classification (GTDB taxonomy): domain Bacteria; phylum Actinomycetota; class Acidimicrobiia; order Acidimicrobiales; family Ilumatobacteraceae; genus BACL27. The sequence continues at coordinate 5,179 of JAEMTQ010000051.1, read as the reverse complement.
AATTGCGTATCGTCGATTCGGATACGACAAAAGATGTGCCAGTCGGCGACGTCGGTGAAATCTGGATTCGCTCGCGTCAAGTCATGAAGGGCTATTGGAATATGCCCGAAGAGACTGCAAAGTCGATTGTTAAAGGTGGTTGGTTTAGGTCGGGCGATGCTGGCTACTTTGACAAAGACGGATACGTATATATTTTCGACCGCGTCAAAGACATGATCGTGTCGGGCGGCGAAAACGTTTATCCAGCGGAAGTTGAAAACGCTCTGATGGCCCATCCGGCAATTGCAGATGTTGCCGTGATTGGCGTGCCAGACGAAAAGTGGGGCGAGGTACCGATGGCGCTTGTTGTGCGTAAGCCAGATACAACAGTGACAGAGCAAGAAATCATTTCGTTTGCTCGAGAGCGTCTTGCTGGTTTTAAAACACCTAAAACTGTTGGCTGGATTGACGCCCTACCGCGTAACCCGAGCGGCAAGATTCTTAAGAAGATATTGCGTGAGCCATACTGGGTAGGTCACACTCGTCGCGTTAACTAGTCAAAGTCAGAAGGTAGTTACATGAAGCTTTCAATGATGATCAACTACATTTCTGATTTTCAAACATCAGCAAAGCGCGTTGCAGAACTTGAAAAAGTTGGCTTAGACATGGTTTGGGTTGCTGAGGCCTATAGCTACGACGCAATTTCGCAGATCGGATATTTGGCTGCGGTCACCGAGCGAGTTCAGATCGGCACGGGAATCATCAACGTGTATTCGCGAACGCCGGCACTTACTGCAATGACTGCTGCTGGTTGTGATTACGTAAGCAATGGTCGCTTCGTTCTTGGGCTCGGTGCTTCTGGACCACAAGTGATCGAAGGTTTTCATGGCGTGCCGTATGAAAAGCCGATGCAACGCACCAAGGAGTACATCGAGATCTGTCGCGAAGTTTGGAAGCGCGAGCAGCCACTCAATTACCAAGGCAAGACAGTGCAAGCACCATTACCAGAGGGTCAGGGCACAGGCTTGGGCAAGGCGTTGAAGTTAATCAATCATCCCGTGCGCAGCGAGATTCCAATTTGGTGGGCATCGTTGAAAGACAAGAGCGTTGAGGCAACTGCAGAGATGGCCGACGGATGGATGCCGGTTTTCTTTTTGCCAGAAAAATTTGAAAATGTTTGGGGTAAGTCGTTGAAGGCAGGTTTGGCGAAGCGTCAGTCTGGATTGAAACAACTTGATATCTCGGCTGGTGGAATGTTGCATATCGACGAATCACTGACGCCACAAAAACAAAAAGAAGTTCTTGATTTTGCTCGACCGAGCTATGCGCTGTATGTCGGCGGCATGGGTGCGCGCGGCAAGAACTTTTACAACGATATGTGTCGCGACTACGGCTACGAAAAAGAAGCAGTTGAAATTCAAGATCTTTATCTAGACGGCAAGAAAAAAGAAGCCGCTGCAGCGATTCCTGGAGAGTGGCTTGAACTTTCTAATCTTGTTGGGCCGCGTGGCTACATCAAAGAACGCCTTGGTGCATTCAAAGAAGCCGGTGTGACTGTGTTGCAGGTGAATCCGGTTGGTCCAGATCCTGTGCGAGAAATAGAAACGTTGCGATCGATTCTCGACGAGTCGTAAGTTTTAAATCGCAGAAATTTTTAACTTGGCGCGCACTGAGCGCGTTGCAAGCAGATAAATCACCGAAGCGCAAACTGCAAGCAACGCAAAAACGGTGATTGCGCCGCGTGCACCGATGTATTCTGACACGACGCCCGCAGCCAGACTGCTGAGGCCGAGCGAGAGAGTGATCAACGCAAAGTCGCCGGCCAAAACGCGCCCGCGCATTTCGTCTGGGCAACGCATTTGCAAACCATATGTTGAAAGGGTCCACTGAGCGCCACCTCCGAGGTGCGCAAGGCCGATAAAAATTGCAGCCACGATAAGGATTGGCGACGCAGCGGCAGCGAGATATCCGCCGGCAAATCCGAGGCCGGAGATTCCACACACCAAGATCACGCGCGACAAATCATCTTTTACAAAGCGTGCGGCAACGAGTGGTCCTAGTGCGCTGCCGAGTCCACGCAAGCCGAGCATCAGCCCACGCCCAGCGTCGCCACTGTTAAACGAGTCGGCGGCATAAACAGCGAGTTGACTGACGACGCCAGCGCCAACGGCAAAAGTCATTTTTGACATCAATAGCGACATGATCGCAGGGTCAGATTTCGCAAGATGAAGTGCTTCGCCCATGTCACGAATCGGGTGAATGCGACGTGAGTTGGTTTTGGTGCGGGCTTCTTGCATTGGGCGCGTAACGAGAGCAATTAAGCCAGTGGCAATTAGAAATGTTGCGATGTCGGCGATGAATGCTGCCTCGCGACCAAACGCCTGTGAGAAGATGCCGCCGATTCCGGCACCGACTGCCAGCATTACACCCCAACTTGAACCAAAGACTGCGTTGGCTTGACGCAACTCTTCTGGGTTGCGCGCCAAATTCGGAATTGCCGCTTCAAGGGCGGGTCGAACGAATGCTGCAAGCGCGGCAATCGAACCTTGTGCGACGAATGCAATCCAGATTCGAGAGTCGCCGATAAATAGCAGGCCTGTTGCGGCGACTGCTTGCAAAATTGAAACGATGATCAATACTTTTCGGCGGTCAAAGCGATCGGCGACTGGCCCGCCAATCGGAGATGCGAGAAAAGACGGCAACGAGAAAGCAACAAGCAATAGCGAGACGAGAAACTTTGAGCCGGTTACGTCTTGAACAAGTCCGGCGAGTGCTACAAAAGTAAACCAGTCACCCATGAAAGAAAGGTTTTGCGCGACAAAGAGCAGGCGCAGATCACGGTTTGTCCTAAGGACATTAAACATTTTTAAATTACTTTGCTTTGCCGAGTTGTTTTAAAATTTGTTCAGCTTGGGCGACGATGTCGGCGACGAGTTTGGCTGCGGGAATAATTTCGTGCACGGCACCTGCTCCTTGACCGGCAGGGTAGAACTCTCGTGAAGTGTCAACTTGCGTGCCAGACGGGTGGCCCAGATGATTGACGTTTGCTTGAGTTGATGCAATCGCTTGCAACGGAAAGGTTTGAATCTCGTCAGGATGACTTTCGTAATGATTTGTCCACTCGTTGCGAACGACTCGACATGGCTTGCCCGTATAAGAACGACTGATAACGGTGTCGTCTTCGCGACTGGCGACGAGTGCTTCTTTGTATCCGTTTACGGCGCGTGCCTCTGGCGTGGCAATAAATCGTGTGCCAACCCAAATCGCATCGGCACCGAGAGCCAACGATGCCGCCAAACCGCGGCCGTCGAAAATTCCGCCGGCAGCAACAACTGGAATCTGAGAACCGACGGCGTCGACAACTTGTGGCACGAGTGCCATGGTTGCAACAAGACCTGTGTGGCCGCCAGCTTCGGTGCCTTGGGCGACTACAAAATCACAACCACTTGCCAGTGCTGCAACAGCGTGGCGAACTTTGCCGCACATTGAGCCCACCAAAATGTTGTGACTGTGTAACAGATCAATAACATCGCGTGGCACGCCGAGGCCAGCCACAAAGATTCGGGCTTGTCCGTCGATTACATTGCGGATTCCTTGCTCAAGGTGTTGAGGCAGTGCAGTGAGCAAGTCAACGCCAAATGGTTTGGATGAAAGTTTTTTCAGCGCTGTTATCTCTGCAGCGAGTTCACCTTCGCGCATTGTGGACGCTCCGAAAGTGCCGATGCCTCCGGCTTCGCTTACGGCGGCAACAAGCTGGTGATACGAAACGCCACCCATGCCCGCCAACATCACTGGGTGTTCGATCTCGAATAGTTCGGTGATACGTGTTCGCACGATATTTAAACCTAGTTGTTGAGCGGGTCACTAGTTAAGTTAAAGGCACCATCGCGTTTAAGAAACTTGCGGTGCCAACGTGTGGGTGTAAACAAAGCCGCCCGTGCCTCGTCTTCAAACATCCAGCGAACGAAATTACGTCGTGTCCAATCAGTTGACCCTGCAAGTCGCAATACACCACGTGTCAAAACAGCATTTTTCAAAATCTTGCCAAGTGCAAACGACATGCGGTGGTCGGCGAAAAATTCGTGCTTCATTTTCTTTGCGTATTTTTTTGCGATCGCATTTTCGTCGTAATTATGTGAACCGATAATCGCTTCACCGGCGAGCACGCCGGTTAACAATGCTTGGCCAATGCCTTCGCCGGTCATTGTGTCGGCGGCACATGCGGCGTCGCCGATAAATAGCGCACGACCTGATGAAAGTTTTGCACCTGTGACTCGCGCCGGAATTGGCCAAGCAGTGTGGCGGCCCTCGAGTGTTGCTTCTTTGCCGAGAGCTTCGGCAATGTGTGGCCGACTCAAAAGTTCAACCCACAGCGCTTTCATTTCTTGCACCGTGTAATTTGATCCGCGCAAGATGCCAAAGCCGATGTTGGCACGACCATTCGGAAGCGGAAACGACCAGGCATAACCAGGTAGCAAATCTTTTTCGAACCAAACATAAAGTCGTTTGTTGGCTTTGCCTGTGACGTTGCTGACGTATTGGCGAAATGCGTGCCATTCACCCAGATATCCGCTTTGTGCCGCACCTAGTGCTTTGCGCACGGGCGACCACATGCCGTCGGCGGCGATAACAAACTTTGCAGTTATCTCTTTGTATTCGTTTGCAAGATCTGTGGTGACGGTGATGTCGTGAGATGTTTGGCTGAGCACAGAAACGAATGCGCATGATTCAACGATGCGAACGCCTCGAGCACGAGCGTGTTGAACAAGAGCATTATCTAGTTCGATGCGCGGGGCGATCGCCGCAAATTGGCTAGTTGTGCTTGCGTGGTCACCGTTCTTATTTGGAAGGTCGAGTTGTATTTCGCGACCAGACGGTGAGCGCAACCAGACGTCGGTGCAGACTTGATAATTCGGAACCGAATTGGGATCAAAGCCAAGCATCTCGAGAATGCGTAACGCACCAGTGGTCAAACCATCGCCGCAACATTTGTCGCGCGGAAACACTGCTTTATCGATTACCAAAACATCTTTGCCAGTGGCGGCGAGTGTCAAAGCCGCAGCGATGCCCGCAGGTCCTGCGCCGACTATCAAGACATCGCAATGATTTTGCAATTGCTGTTTTGAAATAGCGTTGGGCACGAGCCTCAGGCTAGAGTTCTTCGCCATGAGTCGCTTATGTGAAGGTCGAGTAGTTGTTG
>JAEMTQ010000050.1 GCA_016462185.1 Ilumatobacteraceae bacterium | reverse complement strand
AGGCGAACGACAAGATATCCCCTATCATTTTTAGTGATATGGAACTGCGCCAACTCGAGATACTCATCGCTATTTCTGACCACGGGTCGTTCTCCGGCGCCGCTCGGGCTCTATCCACGGTGCAAAGCAACGTTTCTGCCCACATCTCGCGCCTAGAAAAAGAACTCACAACCTCGCTGGTCGATCGTTCATCTGGGCGACTCACCGAAGACGGCGAGCTGGTTGTCGAGCGTGCGCGCCGCGTGCTGAACCAAGTTCAAGACATCGCCGCCGACGTCAATTCGAAAGACGCTGACGTCGAGGGCGAAACCGTCTTGGGATGCATTGGCACAACAGCGCGTTGGTTGATGCCAAGACTATTACCCGAGTTGACTTCGAAGTTTCCAAAAATTCGCGTCACAATCGTTGAGGGCAGCACACTCAACTTGATCCCCCGTCTTACTAGCGGATCATTGAGTGCCGGCATTGTCCACCTTCCAATTGAAGATGACAATTTGCAAGCAACACCACTCTTCGCTGAAGACTTAGTGCTCTTAGTTCATGCAAAACACGAGTGGTCAAAACTTGAAAAAATTACAATTCAAGAACTCGCATCTCGCCCGCTGTTGTTGCCGCCAAAGAACAACTCGCTGCGCAAAATTTTAGATCGTGCGGCTGGCACGCAACGTCTAGTTCTAACTCCACAAGCCGAAATTGATGGCGTGCGACTTCTAACTTCATTGGCATTCGAAGGTTTTGGTGCTGCGGTCGTGCCAGCAACTGCTGCACCAGGGTGGATCAAAGGCGAATTCAAACGCATCGAGATACCCGAACTTCCGCGTCGCGTCGTCGGCCTCGTGCAAAGGGGCAGACCGTTGCCAAATAAATCAACCAGCGCCGTTGCTGCGATGATTCGCGAAGTCATTGAACGCACGGGCGATCGCCAGCCAGGTGTACACATTGGCAAAGGCGCATTCCCCCTCAAACGCCCGTCGTAAGTATCCTTGACAGCGTGACGGTCCATCTTCAGCGCGCAGTAAAAGGCGCTGCAGCCGCCGAAGTGCGGTGGCTCGAAAACATTTCGCGTCGAGTCGTGTGGGTTGAAGTCGACGAGACAGTCCGTCGTGGCGCGCTTTCTGCCGAAGCTTCTGGAGTAATCGCCCACGCTGCTGACACCGCTCGCGAAAAAGGTTTGCCACTTGTAATGACAATCGGCAGTTCTGGTGCCGACATTGTTGAAGGCGTCGCTGCTTTGCATGGCTGGGGTCTGGCAGCCAAAGCAATCGCCAAATGCTCGGGCTACGTTCCGATTTTTACAGTCGTTACTGGTCCGGCAGTTTCAGGGCCGGCATTGCTCATCGGCTTGAGCGACATTGTGATCATGACCAGCGACGCTTACGCATTTGTAACTGGCCCGACAATGGTCGCCGAATTTACTGGTGTTGTAATCAGCAACGATGAACTTGGTGGCTCAGATATTCACGCAAAACAAAGCGGCGTCGCGCACATCGTCGTTGCCGATCGCGAATCTGCAATCGCCGAGGTCGAACACGTACTTTCGTTTTTGCCAAACAACGTCAACGAGATCACTGCCGCCGCATCGACCGCAGACACAATTGATCGCTTCACACCCGAAGCCGGTGAGTTGATCCCAGATTCGGCAACCGGCGCATACGACGTCAAAGCAGTGATTCGTTCGATTGCCGATGATGGCTACATGCTCGAGCTACGCGAACGTTGGGCTGGCAACATCGTCACTGGCTTCATCACTATCGGTTCGCAAAGCGTGGGTGTCGTTGCTAATCAGCCAATGAACTTGGCCGGCACACTTGATATTCCAGCTTCACAAAAAGCTGCGCGTTTCGTTTCGTTTTGTGATGCATTCAATATTCCGATCTTGACGCTCGTCGATACGCCGGGTTTTTATCCGGGCAAAGATCTTGAATGGCGCGGAATGATCCGACATGGCGCACAACTTGTGTTTGCATACGGGCGTGCGACCGTGCCTCGTGTGTGTGTGATCTTGCGCAAGAGTTACGGCGGCGCGTACATCGTTATGGACTCAAAAGAAATGGGTAACGACATTTGTTTGGCGTGGCCGACTGCTGAACTTGCCGTGATGGGCGCCGGGCAAGCCGCCGCCATCTTGCAACGTCGCGCATCGCCTGAAGAACGCGAAGAATTCGAACGTGACTACGTCGAGCGACTGTTGAACCCTTACGTCGCAGCCGAGCGCGGCTACGTCGACAGCGTCATTGACCCAGCCGAAAGTCGACGCGAAATCGCATCGGCTTTTGCAATGCTCAGCGACAAGCGTGAGAAGTTACAGCAACGTAAACACGACAACACGCCGCTATAACAGTCTCAATAACTGGTCCTGCGACTAGATTGAAAGTGGGACTGGAAGCTCCCACAACATAAAAAGGACACCACAGTGGCTGAAACAATCACCATTATTGATGACCGGACTGGTAAGAAAGTTACTGTTCCGATTCGAGACGGAGTTTTCCCGTCAACTGCATTGCGCGAACTTGATCCCGATTTGCGAATGTATGACCCAGCGTTTTTGTCCACCGCAGCCTGTGCCTCATCGATCACTTATATCGACGGTGAAGCCGGCATCTTGCGCTACCGCGGATACCCAATTGAGCAGTTGGCCGAAAAATCGACATACCTAGAAGTTGCATACTTGTTGTTGAACGGCGAACTTCCAAACGCCGAGCAGCTCAAAAATTGGAACTACGAAGTCACCCATCACACGATGATTCACGAAAACATGCGCAAGCGCTTTGTTGACGGCTTTCACTACGACGCACACCCAATGGGCATGTTCGTTTCGGCTATCGCCGCACTCGGCACTTTCTATCCAGAGTCGAAAGATATTTTCACTCCTGGCTCGCTCGACAAACAAGTGCTGCGACTGATTGCCAAGGTTCCGACAATCGCCGCAATGTGTTATCGATTCAGCTCCGGCTTGCCGTTTGTTTCGCCAAACAACTCGATGAGCTACCCAGAAAACTTCTTGAACATGATGTTTCGCCTTGGCGACGACCACACGGTTGACCCACGCTTGACTCGCGCCATGGACCTACTCTTCATGTTGCACGCAGATCATGAACAAAACTGTGGCACCACCGCAATGCGCGTCGTTGCTTCTTCACATGCTGATCCGTTCAGTGCAATGTCGGCTGCGTCTTCTGCACTTTATGGTCCGCTGCATGGTGGCGCCAACGAAGCTGCGATCAACATGCTTACCGAAATTGGCAGCCTCGAAAATGTCGAGTCATTTATCAAGTCGGTCAAAGCTGGTCAAGGTCGACTACAAGGCTTCGGTCATCGCGTCTACAAGAACTACGACCCGCGAGCAGCAATCATCAAAAAAGCCGCTTACGACGTCTTCGATGTAACGGGCAAGAATCCGCTGCTTGATATTGCTCTCAAACTTGAAGAAGTCGCTCTCAACGACGACTACTTCATTTCACGCAAGTTGTATCCAAATGTTGACTTTTATTCAGGTCTCATTTATCAAGCGCTCGGTTTCCCGATCGACATGTTCACGGTGTTGTTCGCAATTCCTCGAACTGTCGGCTGGCTGAGCCACTACAACGAACTATTGAAAGACGACGCTCAAAAGATCAGCCGTCCGCGTCAGTGGTACACGGGCGTCGAACAGCGCGACTACGTCGCAATCAACAAACGTCAATAACTATTTTTCCAGTATTGGCGTTGCTCTCCATATAAAGGTGAGCCTCGGCTATCTGCGCTAGGTCGTAACGACAGTCAATTACTGGTCGCATCTTGCCAATTTCAAAGAACGGCAACATCTCACTGATAAATCGCTGGGTTACTGCAATTTTTTCTTCGAGTGGCCGCGGTCGCAGCACCGTAGTGATCAGACGTGCTCGCTTCGGCATCATCGCGCCAAGGTTGAACGATGTTGCGCCACCGCCCATTAAACCAACTTGCACAATCGTGCCCTTGAGCGCGAGTGCCGCGACGTTGCGATTCAAATATTCTCCGCCAATAACGTCGAGCACGGCATTGACGCCTGCATTATTCGTTGCGCGCATGCACAAAGCGACGAAGTCGTCTGTTTTGTAGTCAATCGCCAAGTCGGCGCCAAGTGCCAGACACGCATCACGCTTTTTGGCTGAACACGTGACGATTATTTTTGCTCCGATCGCTTTGCAGATCTGAATCGCCGCAGTGCCCACGCCCGAAGCGCCGGCGTGCACGAGCGCCCAGCCGCCAGGTTGCAGATTTGCCTGACACACGAGTGCGTCCCATGCAGTGATAAATACTTCAGGTATCGCCGCAGCGTTTTCTAGTGCCACATTTTTTGGCACGCTCATCGCTTGCATTTCGGGCACGACCAAATATTCGGCATACGCGCCGCCACTGACAATGCCCATGACTTCGTCGCCAGGTTGCCAAGTTTTGACATCAGCACCACACGCTTCAACTGTGCCTGAAAATTCGAGACCAGGAATGTCGTAAGCACCCGGAAACGGATCGGGATAAAAACCCATTCGCTGCATCAGGTCAGCGCGATTCAAAGATGTCGCTTTTACTTTGACCAAAATTTCAGTCGAAGATGGTTTTGGCTTGTCTACTTCAACAACATTGAGCACACTCGGGTCACCGTGCTTCGTGATGACGACTGCGCGCATTTATTTATTCGACATCTTCTCAATTAATCGACGATCTACCGCTGCCAAAAATTGCTGTGTGGTCAGCCATGGTTGGTCTTTTGAAACGAGTGCGGCCAAGTCTTTGGTCATCTCGCCCCCTTCGACTGTTTCAATGCATGTCTGCTCAAGTTTCTCGGCGAACTCAATCACGGCTGGCGTGTTGTCAAGTTTGCCGCGATGAATCAAACCACGTGTCCAGGCAAAAATTGATGCAATTGAATTCGTCGACGTCTCAAGACCCTTTTGGTGGTCGCGATAGTGGCGCGTCACTGTGCCGTGCGCGGCTTCTGACTCAAGAACTCGGCCATCAGGTGTTGTCAATACAGATGTCATTAATCCCAACGAGCCAAAACCCTGGGCGACAATGTCTGACTGCACATCGCCGTCATAGTTCTTGCAAGCCCACACATAACCGCCCTCCCAACGCATCATGCAGGCCACCATGTCGTCAATCAACCGATGCTCATACGTCAGTTTGCGTTTTTCAAACTCGGCTTTGAACTCGGCGTTGAAAACTTCTTGAAAGATGTCTTTGAACCTTCCGTCGTAGGCCTTAAGAATTGTGTTCTTGGTGCTCAAAAAAACGGGAAAGTTGCGTTGCAAACCGTAGTTAAACGACGCTCTAGCGAAACTGCGAATCGATTCGTCAAAGTTATACATACCCATTACAACACCAGCCGCTTTGAAGTCTGCAACTTTCATTTCGACTGGCTTGCTGCCATCTTGCGGCACATACGTCATCGTCACAGTTCCGGCACCAGGCACCTTGAAGTCAGTCGCCTTGTATTGGTCACCGTGAGCGTGTCGCCCAATCACAATCGGCTTGCTCCAGTGCGGCACAAGTTTCGGAATGTTCTTGCAGATGATTGGCTCACGAAACACAACACCATCCAAAATGTTGCGAATAGTTCCGTTCGGAGACTTCCACATCTGCTTCAAGTTGAACTCTTTGACTCGCGCCTCGTCTGGCGTGATTGTCGCGCACTTCACGCCCACGCCATGCTTCAAAATTGCATTCGCTGCATCAATCGTGACTTGGTCACTCGTCGCGTCTCGGTTCTCGACGCCCAAGTCGTAGTAGTCGATATTTATGTCGAGGTAAGGCAAGATCAGTCGGTCTTTAATGAACTTCCAGATGATCCTGGTCATCTCGTCGCCATCAATATCTACAACTGGATTCGCTACTTTAATTTTGCCGGCCATCAAACTCCACCAAGTTCATCTCGTCTTCGTTAATAAGTTACTTGTATCGTACATCTTTGTGGATTTCTCTTGGTCTTCTGAGCAAATTGCTTTACGCGAGCACGCCCGTCGCGTCGCCAACGAAGCCGTAAAAAAGTACGGTCGGTTCAATGACACTTGGATGAACGGCTACTCGCGTGAATTCTCTCGCGAACTCGCCCAACACGGTTGGATAGGCATGACGTGGCCAACCGAATTTGGCGGCGGTGGACGACCAGCAATTGAGCGACTCATCGTCGGCGAAGAAATGATCAGCGCTGGCGCACCAATTGCTGCTTCGTGGTTTGCCGATCGTCAGATGGGCCCAGCACTCATTAGTTACGGCACAAAGAACCAACAAGATACTTTCTTGCCAAGCATGCTTTCAGGTGAAACAACTTGGTGCATCGGCATGAGCGAACCGAATTCAGGTAGCGACTTGGCCTCACTCAAGACTTTTGCCCAACGTGACGGTGACGAATTCGTGATCAACGGCCAAAAAATCTGGACAAGCTTCGGTGAACATGCCGACTATTGCTATTTGATTTGCCGAACCAGCAATGAAGGTTCGGCCCACGAAGGAATCAGCGAAATTATCGTGCCAATGAATACGCCGGGCATCGAAGTCCGCACGATTAAAGACATGACTACTAATAGTCATTTCTGCGAAGTTTTCTACACCGACGTGCGAGTACCTGCATCAAATCTGGTTGGCGTGCTCGGTGGTGCATTCAAACAAACGATGCGTCAACTCGAATTCGAACGCGGCGGCATCGATCGTCTTGTTTCAAATCACGCGCTCTACAAAATGGCCCTCGAAGTTGCTGATCGCAAAGACCCTCTTGTGCGCCAAGAAATCGCTTCGATTGAAACCGGCTACCACGTTGGGCGAATCTTGGTGATTCGCGAAGTGTTACACCAAGCCCCGGGTGGCTTTTCGGCCGCGACAAAATGCTTTTGCACCGAGCACGAGTGGCGAGTCGCACAATTCGTGAACAAAGTTTTCGGCGCTCGCGCTCTGCTTTGGGACGACCTGACGCAAGGTCTCGCCTATGCGTCGGCCTACACAATCATGGGCGGCACTTCAAATGTGATGCGCAATATTCTCGGCGAGCGCACTCTCGGTCTGCCCCGCGAACCAAAACTCTAAGAAGTTAATTTGAATCGTTTAACCTCGGCATATGTCTTCGCATCCACTTGAGTTGTCAGCGCGAGTTCTTGAGACTGGGGTCGTCTCTGAACCAGTAAACCGAGTCACAAACGAAATCAGCGAACTCGCAGACGGTCTGGCCTTTGTCGAAAGTTTCAGTCACTGCGCAATTTTCGACACTGGCGAAGGCTTGATGTGTTTTGATGCTTCAGGCGCGGGCAGCGGCAAAGACGTCGTCAAATCAATTCGCTCGTGGCGCACGGCACCAATCTCAAATCTCATTTACACACATGGCCACGCCGACCATATTGGTGGAAGCTTCGCATTCGCCGCAGACGCAGCCGAACGCAACCATCCAAAACCTCACGTCATTGGCCACGAGAACGTCAACACACGAATTGATCGCTACACCCAGACAAGCGATTGGAATATTCGAATCAACCAACGCCAATTTGGTGGCATTCGCAGTGACATGGGTTTGAATATTGGCGAAAATTTACTGCGCTTTTTGCCACGATCCACGATGCGACCCGATGAAACTTTTCGTGAGACGCATAAGTTCACTGCCGGCGCAACAACTATCGAGTTGCACCACGCGCGAGGCGAAACCGACGACCATCTGTGGGCGTGGCTGCCAGAAAAGAAATGGCTATTTGCGGGCGACTTTATAATTTGGAATTACCCCAACGCGGGTAACCCACAAAAAGTTCAGCGTTATGCCTTCGAGTGGGCTCAAGCACTACGCCGCATGATCGCTCAGGGCCCCGAGTTGCTCGTGCCGGCACACGGTCTACCGATTGAAGGCAAAGCACGCATCGCTATCGTGCTCGACGACATCGCTACTTCGCTCGAAAGTCTTGTTACTCAGGTCATCGAGATGATGAATGCTGGCGAAACACTCGACACGATCATTCACACGGTCAAAGTTCCGCAACAAATTTTAGACAAACCATATATGCGACCGCTTTATGACGAACCTGAATTTGTCGTTCGAAATATTTGGCGACTGTACGGCGGTTGGTGGGACGGAGCACCATCGCGTCTCAAGCCCGCGCCAGACAGTCAAGTCGCCCTTGAGCTCGCCAGACTTTCTGGTGGCGCAGACAACTTAATGAAGCGTGCGCTTGAACTTGCCGAGACTCGTGACAGCGCCGATCTTCGCTTGGCATGTCATCTCGCCGACTTCGCAGGCTGGGCTGAGCCCGACAGCAAATCAATTCACGCAAACCGAGCGACAATTTACGAACTTCGCCGCAAGAGCGAACTCTCATTGATGAGCAAAGGCATTTTCAAAGGCGCCGTACGAGAATCGCAAGCAATCGCCGAAAACAAATAGTTCTCTCGACGGCAGTCGAAAACTTTCTAGTGGGCGCGACGGGGCTTGAACCCGGGACCTCCACCATGTCGAGGTGGCGCTCTACCAACTGAGCTACACGCCCTTACTGACAAGTCAGCATAGCGTGCGGGTTTGTCGGTCAAAAGGTTGAGGTGCGACAATAGAAGTCGCGCAATAAAAAACAATAAGAACAGGGGTTGTATGTCAAAACTAACTCTCAAAGATCTCTTCGCCGCCAAGGGCAAGCGACATTTAACACAAGTTTTTGTGCGCACACCGAGTGAAGCAGCCGCTTGCGAAGAGGCAGGCATCGACATGCTCGTCGCTGCAGAACTTCACGATGGTCAGTCAAGCGATTATGTCGGCATTCGCAAAGCCGCACCAAATACATTTCTCACAATCGGACTTGCAATAAATACTTATGCCGGTCAAGCCGAAATTCTGCGCAACGCATATCGACTAATGGGCGTTGGCGCCGACACGCTTTATTGCGGATACGGCATCCCAACAATCAAGGCACTCGCAGACGAGTACATCCCCGTAGTCGGCCACGTTG
>JAEMTQ010000123.1 GCA_016462185.1 Ilumatobacteraceae bacterium | reverse complement strand
GCTTCGATGTATGTCGTCAAGCGCGGAGGAATCGTCGCGACGTGTGCAGCAACTAGTGGTTACATGATGGAATTTGATAACAGGCATTTTTGGATGCGACTCAAACGACTGATCGGAAGCCACTTTGCCAACTATCGCGAAGCGTGGGAAGCAAACCGCCTCATTCAAAAAGGCATGATTCATCCAGTGATGTCACAAGTGTTTACGCTTGATCAAACCGGCGAAGCGGCATATCAGGTGCACAACAACATGCACGAAGGAAAGATCGGCGTGTTGTGCCTCGCCCCTCATGAAGGCATGGGTATTGACGACCCAGCATTGCGCGCCAAAGTTGGCGAAGAAAACATCAATCGTTTCAGGAGAAAATAGTGATACTTACCGAGATCGACCACGTTGCAATTGCAGTGCACGACCTAGAAGCGGCAATTGATTATTACAAACGAGCCTTCGGTGCCACTGTTGCTCATCGTGAAGTGGTCGAACAAGATGGCGTTGAAGAGGCTCTGCTCAATGTTGCGCAAAGTTTTGTGCAGTTGTTGACCCCAACTCGACCAGACTCACCAGTTGCCAAGTCGTTAGAAAAGCGTGGCGAAGGTCTGCATCATGTTGGTTACCGAGTGGCTGATTGCGCTAAAGCTTTGCAGTCGATGATTGATGCAGGTGCGACACCAATTGACAAAGCGCCTCGCAAAGGTTCGCGTGGCACAACCGTCGCGTTTATTCATCCAAAAGGTAGTTTCGGCACATTAATCGAGCTAGTTCAAGAGTAGAAACTTTTGAATCAAGCGCTGACGATTTTATTCGGCGCAATTATCGGAGTAGCTCTTGGTTTGGTTGCCGAGTTGCTGATCAAAAAAATTGATCTACAAGTTCGTGTTTCACGCATTGCTTTAGTTGCGTGCGGATTGATCTTTGGTGCAATATTCGCATTACTGATTGTCGATCGGTTTGTCGCAATTGAACTTCGTTTGGCATTTGCAATTTTGTGCGCTGGTTTACTAGTTCAATCAATGATTGACGCTTACACACATCGACTGGTTCGTCAGATCACTCACACAATGGCAGTCGCTGGTGTGCTGATACTTGGGTTTTACGCGTTGCAAAACTCGCTTACGAAATCTCTAGTCTCTGCCGGCATTTGCGCCATCTCTGGTGTTGTGATTTCTTTTCTGACGAACAAATTTGCCAAAGGTGGTTTGGGTGCCGGAGATGTTCGTCTTATGGCAGTTTTGGGTTGGCACCTTGGATTTTTAAGTTACTCGTCGGCAATTTGGGCAATGTTTGCAGCCTGCTGCTTTGCGAGCATTTTTGGTTTGGCCTTGGTTGCGGTGCGGCGCGGGTCTTTGCAACATCGCATCGCATTTGGTCCGTTTCTTGCGCTCGGCACAGTTACAGCAATTTTTGGCAACGAAATGTTGCCCAGCTTGTTCATCGTTTAAGTTGGAGCAATGCAAGTACATCTAGTCGACGGAACTTACGAGATGTATCGCCAGCATTACGGGCAAGCCGTGCGTCATCGCGACCCGCCACCATTTGCTGCAACGGTCGGTGTGTTGTCCAGCACACTGCAGTTGCTCACCGAAGGTGCAACACACATTGGCGTTGCAACGGACCATGTAATCGAGAGTTTTCGCAACGATCTTTATGACGGATACAAAACCAGCGAAGGTATGGAGCCCGTCTTACTCGAACAAATTCCGATCGTCGAAAAAGCTTTGCGTGCTCTTGGTGTCACTGTTTGGGCAATGGAGAAGTATGAAGCCGACGATGCGCTGGCTTCAGCTGTTGCGGTGGCGTGCGAAGACCGTCGCGTGCATCAGGTAAGAATTTTGACGCCCGATAAAGATCTCGGTCAGTGCGTGAGTGGTCGGCGAGTTGTTCAAGTTGACCGTCGAAACAATCTTGTTCTCGACGAAAATGAAATTCGCAAAAAGTTTGGCATTGGCCCAGAGTCAATCGCTGATTATTTGGCTCTTGTGGGCGACAGTGCTGACGGTTTTCCGGGTTTGTCGGGTTGGGGAGCAAAAAGTGCGTCAACCGTTTTGGCAAAATACATCTCGCTAGATCAGATTCCAGATGATCATGAACAATGGAAACTAGATGGCCTCACAACTTTGCGTGGTGCCGAAAAACTCGCTAAAACTCTGCGCGAGAATCGCGAACAAGCGGCGCTGTTTCGAACTTTGGCGACACTTGTGCAAGATGTGCCAGTGGGTTCAGTTGACAGTTGGAAGTGGACTGGAGCAACTTCTGAGTTCGCCGACCTTTTAAAAGAGTTCGGTGCAACTCATTTACTTGACCGTCTTGAAAGACTTAAGACTCTTTCGCAGTAGTTCGATAATCGCCAGCGGTATCGCCCAAAAATTTGTGATGATAAGCCCAATTGCGCGCACGACATTGCCTGCCCGCAAAGATCGCCATGCATACAACAATCCGTACAAACCAATAGTGCGCATTCCTTTCAACCGATCA
>JAEMTQ010000049.1 GCA_016462185.1 Ilumatobacteraceae bacterium | reverse complement strand
ATTCCAGTAATAGCTTTGGCTTTATTTCTCAAAGCCGGAAAACAAACAGTTAACTAATCCTCTGCAAGCGCACAAGAGGAATGCGGCGTTCAGTTTTGATTTGATATTCGGCGAAACCTGGCCAAATTTCAACCAGTGTGTCCCAAACTTTTTGGCGATGCGCGGCCTCAGCGCCCTGATCTTTGTATGTTGACGCGACGCAATCGAAAACGTCGGCGCCGACTTGCAAAGTTACTTTTGAATTAGTCGCCAAATTTTCATACCAAAGTGGATTCTTTGGGTCGCCACCTTTTGACGCAACAATGACGTAGTCGTCGCCGTCGCGACCATAAATCAGGGCCGTGCGACGTAACGTTCCAGACTTTCGACCTGTTGTGGTCAGCAACAACGTTGGTACACCGCGCCAAATATGGCCTTCTTCGCCGTTGCTTTCGATGTATGCACGAATGTGGTCTTGCACCCAGCCAACTGGGCTATCAACGATTTTGGAGGATGCCATGACGTCAATCTAGTCAAGTTTCGCGTGGCGAATTAACTAGCGACACCCCCGTGCCACACTGTGATGATGGAAATTATCGTTGGGTTATTAGTCGTTGCGGTGCTGAGCCTTGGCGTGATGTTGTTGCGTCAGAACAATGGCGCAACGAACTTGACTGCGGCTCCGCAAAATTTTGATCAAACTGCGTTGATCGACGCCGTACGCACAGCAGTTGATGCCCAAGTTGGCAAAGCTACGCAACAAGCGCTCGAAAACGTCAACTCACAAATTGACCGCACGTATCAAGCGCGCACGCAAACTTTGGCCAGTGAAACAAAAAGTCTTTTAGATCCTGTTGCAACTCAAATGAATGAATTGAGAAATGCTGTAACTTCGCTACAAACTAACTACACAAATACAGTTGGCGTCACTGAAACGATCAGCAAACAGATTGACTCGCTGAATCAAACAACTTCGGCGCTGCAGTCAGCTTTGAAATCTTCTAGTGCTCGAGGTGCGTGGGGTGAACAACAACTGCGCAACGTCATTGAGCTTGCTGGCATGTTGCCGTACTGCGACTTTTTCGAACAGACAACCGTTACCGGCAATGATCGCACTCAACGACCAGACGCGGTAATCAAATTGCCTAACGATGGTTGCGTCGTGATCGACTCGAAGACTCCCCTTGATGCATACCTCAAAGCACAAGAAGCATCTGACCCTGCATTGCGACAACAACTTCTTAACGAACACGCCAAGGCATTGGCGGGTCACGCCAAGGTATTGGCCGACAAAAAGTATTGGGAGCAATTTGATCGCTCGCCTGAATATGTGATCATGTTTATCCCCGGTGAATCATTTTTGGCTGACGCGCTTCGCGCCGATGGCAGTTTGCTTGAAGTAGCCATGCGAAGTCGCGTACTCATTGCTTCGCCAGTCAACTTATTGGCACTACTACTTGCGGTCGCCAAGGGTTGGCAGGCGTTTCAAATTGCCGAGCATGCCGAAAAAATTGCGTCACTTGGTCGCGAACTTTATGAGCGTGTTGACACGGTTCTCGAAAGTGTCGAAAAAACAGGACGCGGTCTTGAAACTGCTATTTCTGCCTACAACAAAATGGTCGGATCAATTGAAGGTCGAATGCTTGCTACCTTGCGAAAATTCAAAGATGCGGGTGTGACATCTTCTGAGTTGACCGAAATTTCAAATATCGATTCGGCGCCGCGTCGGCTCGCAGCACCAGAACACACCAAAGAACTAGAAAGTTGATTGGTTTGTCAATCAGAGACTGGCTAGCATTGCGTCGATGATTGCTGCAGTTGTATGGCACTGGTGGTTGGGGGCAGGTCTATTGATCGCCGGTATCGCTGCTCTTGTCGGTTTAGTGGGTGGCTACTTGAAATCAGTAACTGCTCTTAAATACCCAAACCGTCGCCAACGACAAGCCCAGAAATAGTCGGCTCGGGCCGATGAACGCCCTAGTTGCCAAACTCAAGTCAAATCAGTTTGCTTGCGAACTTTTAACTCGCTGTAACTTTCCACCAGCAGGTGCGCCGCTTAATTGTGCTGTCTCGGGCGGCAAAGACAGCATGGCGATGCTGTTGTTGGCTTGCCTCAATGGTTGCGATGTAACTGCGATTCATGTTGATCACTCGCTAAGAGTTGGCTCAGATGCCGAAGCCCAAGTTGTAGATCAGCTGGCGAAACTTTTGGGTGCGAAATTTATTAGCAAGACGATAAAAGTTGAACCCGGTTCAAATCTTGAAGCACGCGCGCGTGAGGCGCGATACTCAGTACTGCCACGCGACATCGCCACCGGGCACACGGCAGATGACCAAGCCGAGACGGTGCTGATCAACCTTTTGCGCGGTGCTGGACTGCAAGGTTTGGCTGGAATGCAACGCGGCCATGCTCACCCAATTTTGGGGCTTCGCCGAAGTGAAACCGAGCAACTTTGTGCGATGTTTGAAATCAAATGTGTTGTTGACCCGTCAAATGCTGACCCAAAATTCTTGCGCAATCGCGTGCGCCACGAACTAATGCCGTTGATTGACCAGATTTCACAACGCGATGTTGCGGCAATTCTTGACCGCCAAGCCGAGTTGTTTCGCGACGATGCCGAATTACTGGACGAACTTGCCAAAGCTATTGATCCGACAGACGCAAAGGCAGTCGCGACAGCGCCACTTGCTCTTGCTCGGCGCGCGATTCGAATTTGGCTGACAGAAATTTATCCACCAGATGCGGCGACTGTTGAGCGCGTGCTTGGTGTCGCGCGCGGCGAGACGACAGCATGCGAGATCGGCATGAACCGTGAAGTTCGGCGAAGCCAACAGCGCCTCCAGGTCATTTCAAAATCACAAAACTAAAACACAGCCCCAATTTGCTGTGGTATTGTGCTCTCTCGATGAAGTTTGTATCAATAACTGGTGGCACGACTAGGACGCGGTCTCACTAGTGCCACAGAAACTTCGCGGTAAATGGGCTCTAGGCATTGTGCCCCGCCATTTGACTTGGATTATTAAGGACAAACTTGCGATTTGCGAACGACCCGGAGGTTTCGGTGTCAATCATCGACGGGTTAGACGTCAAGAAGAAATTATCTGGTTGCGTGAAAATGAGTTCGGCTGTGTGCTCTCGATAAGTTCGGCCCCGCACAATTTGCATAGTTACGAAGAACTACAGATGCCGTATCAACATCGTCCGATGCCAAGCCTGGATGAAATAGACCCTTGGTTGAAGTCGTTCTACACAGAACTATCCAAACTCTTGCAGCGCGGTATGAAGATCATTGTGCACGGCGAAGAAGTAAGCGAAAAACTGCACGGCTTGATGGGTGGCTACATCAGGTGGTCAGGTTTAGTCGACGACACTGCACAAGCGATAATTCTCACCGAACGAATTGCGGGACGCCAGCTTGACCCATTTTCGCGCGAACTAATTCTTCGCGTTCACGAACTTCGCTAGTTCGTAAGTTTTAAAAACTAGCGAATTACTGAGTTCAATAGAACTCGGGGTGCTTCACGAAGTGCAGTTGTGGCACTTGAAGCCGGCATTTTTGCGCACTCGTTTTCGGCGATCGCAACATATTCGCGCGCGGTTTCGATTGCATTTTGTACACCAGAGTTTGCACGCACAATTGCCAATGCTGTGTCGCGATCATTGCCCGTAAATGGCCGACCCAGTAAGTCGCGAAGCTCTAGGGCATCAGTTGAATCAGACTTGAGCGTTAACAAAACAGGAAGTGTGTAGACGCCTTCTTCCATGTCGTGGCCGGCGCGCTTGCCGAGTTCGGCGTCAGTTGCAATTACATCCAAGATGTCGTCAACAATTTGAAACACCATGCCGTAGGCGGTGCCGTAATTTGTCAAGGCTTCAACAACTGCCCGATCGTGACCGGCAACAAGTGCGCCAACACGGGCCGCTGTGGCAAACAGCGAAGCGGTTTTGCCTTCGATGCTCACAAGATACGACGGCACTGAACGCGAAACATCAAATGCTTTCGTCAACTCTTCAATTTGGCCTTCGCAAAGATGACCGATTGTTTGGGCCAGCAACGTTGCGACTTCAGTACCCAGTGCAGCGGCGATTTCAGATGCTTTGGCCAACAAAAAGTCACCCGCGAGAATTGCTTGCAGGTTGCCCCACCTTGCATTTACTGTTTCGACACCACGTCGCGTGGCAGATTCATCCATAACGTCGTCGTGATAAAGCGAACCAAGATGAACGAGTTCGCAAGAGATGCCGCCTTGAATCACATCGTCACTGACTTGCTTGTCGCTGCCAACGCTCGCTGCAGCGATTGTCATTACTGGGCGCAAACGTTTGCCGCCAGCAACAATTAAATGTGCGGCAAGTTCGTTGAGATGAGAGTCTCGAGTTTTTACGGCAGTCAATAGCGCTGATTCAACGCGCTGCCGATCGGTATCCATGAGCGGCAAAGAAAGTAGCGGCGATGAAACGGCCATATCCACAGGTTAGGCAACGGGGCTTGTGAATCTACGAACTAAGCGCTGTGAGGGTCGTCACGCGACATACGTGACATGCGAAAGACGAAATAGCGCCGTGAACCGTCCCGCTCGCACCGATACACTTTAGGAAAGTTACCTAGTTGACGCACAAGGCGGTCGGAATTGTTCGAACGGTTTACAGATAGGGCTCGCAGAGTCGTAGTTCTCGCCCAAGAAGAAGCCCGCTTGCTCAATCACTCGTACATCGGTACGGAACACATTTTGTTGGGTTTGATTCACGAAGGTGAAGGCGTGGCCGCCAAAGGACTCGAAGCACTCGGTATCTCGCTTGAAGCCGTGCGCGCTCAGGTCGAAGAGATCATCGGTCAAGGCGGATCGTCGCCATCGGGCCATATTCCATTTACACCACGGGCGAAAAAAGTGCTCGAACTTTCGTTGCGTGAGGCATTGCAACTTGGTCATAACTACATCGGCACCGAACACATTTTGCTCGGTTTGATTCGCGAAGGCGAAGGTGTTGCAGCACAAGTGCTCGTCAAACTTGGCGCCGATCTTGGTCGAGTACGTCAACAAGTAATTCAGTTGTTGAGCGGCTACCAAGGACCTGGCGGCAAAGGTGAAGGCGAAGCAGTTGGTGCGAAAGATACGCCACAAGAAAAAGGTGGCAGTCAGATTCTTGATCAGTTCGGTCGCAACCTGACACAACTTGCGCGCGACAAAAAACTTGATCCAGTAATTGGTCGACACAAAGAAATGGAACGTGTGATGCAGATTCTTTCGCGTCGCACGAAAAACAACCCCGTTTTGATCGGTGAACCGGGTGTTGGTAAGACCGCAATTATTGAAGGCCTCGCTCAAAAAATTGTCGCGAATGAAGTTCCAGAAACTTTGACCAACAAACA
Source organism: Ilumatobacteraceae bacterium (assembly GCA_016462185.1). GTDB lineage: Bacteria > Actinomycetota > Acidimicrobiia > Acidimicrobiales > Ilumatobacteraceae > BACL27. Next base: position 3,963 of record JAEMTQ010000049.1, on the reverse strand, counting down.
GTTGTACACACTTGACTTGGGTGCACTTGTTGCCGGCAGCCGCTATCGCGGTGATTTTGAAGAGCGCTTGAAGAAAGTTTTGAAAGAAATTAAGACTCGTGGCGACATTATTTTGTTCATCGATGAAATCCACACACTCGTGGGTGCAGGTGCCGCCGAAGGCGCAATTGACGCAGCCTCAATTTTGAAGCCGATGTTGGCACGTGGCGAATTGCAAACAATTGGTGCAACAACTCTTGACGAGTTCCGTAAACACTTTGAAAAAGATGCCGCTCTCGAGCGTCGCTTTCAACCAGTCAAAGTCGATGAGCCATCGGTTGCGCACACGATTGAAATTCTCAAAGGCATTCGCGATAAGTATGAGACTCACCACCGTGTGACGATCACAGATCAAGCGCTTGTCTCGGCAGCGAACTTGGCTGACCGCTACATCTCAGACCGTTTCTTGCCAGACAAGGCGATCGACTTGATCGATGAAGCTGGCAGCCGTTTGCGAATCAAGCGCATGACGACACCACCTGACCTCAAAGAAATTGAAAACAAGATCAACGATGTTCAAGAAGCAAAGAAACGTGCCGTAGAAGAGCAGCGCTTCGAAGAAGCTGGTCGTTTGCGCGATCAAGAGCGTTCGTTGCTTGAAGAGCGATCACAAAAAGAAGTTGACGTAAAAGCCCAAGGCATCGATTTGTTTGATGAAGTGAGCGAAGAGTCAATCGCCGAAGTTTTGAGTATGTGGACTGGTATTCCAGTGTTCAAACTCACCGAAGAAGAAACCGCCAAGTTGTTGAACATGGAAGGCGAACTTCACAAACGAATCATTGGTCAAGAAGATGCGATTAAGGCAGTCAGCCAGAGCATTCGCCGAACTCGAGCAGGCCTGAAAGATCCGAAGCGCCCAAGCGGTTCGTTCATTTTCTTGGGACCAACGGGTGTCGGTAAAACAGAACTCGCAAAAACTTTGGCTGAATTCTTGTTTGGTGACGAGCAAGCGCTGATTGCTCTCGACATGAGCGAATACATGGAGAAACACACGGTGAGTCGCCTGGTTGGCTCGCCTCCTGGATATGTGGGCTACGAAGAAGGTGGCCAATTGACAGAAGCTGTGCGTCGCAAGCCGTTCTCGGTTGTGCTGTTCGACGAAATCGAAAAAGCGCACCCTGATGTGTTCAATACTTTGTTGCAGATTCTTGAAGAAGGTCGCCTTACAGACGCACAAGGTCGCAGCACAGACTTCAGAAACACAGTTTTGATCATGACTTCGAACTTGGGAACGCAAGACTTGCGCAAAGCCAATGTTGGTTTCGGCAAAAACGACGAGGCACTCTCGTATGCACGCATGCGCGACAAGGTAAACGAGGCGCTCAAGACTCAATTCAAGCCAGAGTTCCTCAACCGCATCGACGAAGTGATCGTGTTCCACGAGTTGGCAATGAGCGAAGTTGTGCAAATGGTCGACTTGATGAGCAAGCGTTTGACTGGTCAGCTTGAAGGTCTCGGACTTGGTCTTGAACTCACCGTTGAAGCAAAAGAGCTGCTCGCCAAGCGCGGCTACGACCCACAACTCGGTGCTCGTCCGTTGCGCCGAGCGATGCAACGCTTCCTTGAAGATCCACTGTCAGAAAAACTCTTGACCAAAGAGTTTCATGCTGGTGAAATAATCGTCATCGGCGTTGAAGATGACCCAGAAAAGCCAGAAGAGAAACGCTTCTCGTTTAAAGCTGTTGAAGGTTTCAAGTCACCAGTGGCTGTTGAACTTGCTGGTGCTGGTGAGACAACTCCAACGACAACTGAGTGAGTCATAGCGTGCAAAGCGCGCGTCAGCGACTAAAAAAGTTTCACTTTGTTGCCGTAATTGCATCGGCGATTTTTCTTTGCTCGTGTCAAGTTAATGCCGTAGTCACTCTTGATGTTGCTCAAAGTGGGTCGGGCATAGTAACTGTAAGCGTGATCGCCGACAAAGATGTTGTTGACCAAGCGCCAAACATTGTCGACGACTTGCGATTTGATGATGCGGTTGCCGCAGGTTGGGTTGTCGTGCGACCTAACAAAACTGCAGATGGCGGACTGCAAGTTTCGTTGAAACACACTTTTGACAATGCTGAACAGGCTGGAGTGTTGCTTGATCAATTGAGCGGTGAGTTTGGTCCGTTTAAGCAGATGTCGCTGACTCGAACCGGCAAAGACACGGACTCGACATTCAAACTTGACGGCATCTTGCAAGTTGACGGTGGACTAAACGCGTTTGCCGACAGTGCTCTGATCAAAACAATTGGTGGTGCACCGTTCGCAGAAAACCTGCAACAGGCTGGTCTTGATTTGGGTAAAGCAATGACGCTTGACTTTGTCGCCACAATGCCGGGTGTTGTTGAGCGCACAACAGGCATCGACAACGTAAATACTGTGACTTGGCGCGTGCCCCTAGATGGCAGCGAGCAATCTGTCCTCACTACTTCGCGGAACACGGCCGTCAAAGCCACTGTGGCTCGTTTAGTTTCTGGGTTGTTCAAGTTTTTGTTGTTTGTATGGCTGGCTTTGATGATCGTGGTGCTCGGCAGATTTTTGTATCAGCGCCGTGGGGCAAGTCGCACACCCAGCGAATAATGTCTAGTGCGAGATGGTAAAACTTCGCACCGTATATCGATGCACTGAATGCGGTGCCGGGGTTCCGAAATGGGCTGGCCGGTGTGGTGCGTGTGGTGCGTGGAACAGCCTCGTTGAAGATGTTGAAGGTGACGAAGAAATTATTTCTGTAGCAACGGGCATGGCTCTTGTGCCACCCGGTGTACCAAAACCAATTGATGCGCTTGATGCAAAAATTTCAAAACCCACTTCGACTGGTCTTGAAGAATTAGACCGCGTGCTCGGCGGTGGGCTCGTGCCTGGGTCGGTCACTCTTTTGGGCGGCGAACCAGGTATCGGCAAATCAACTTTGCTACTGCAACTGCTCGCGGCGTGGTCAGGCAAAACACTTTATGTAACCGCTGAAGAATCAGCACAACAGGTTCGATTGCGCGCCGAACGACTTGGGGCGATCAAACCAGATTTGTGGCTCGTGGCCGAGATGTCACTGACGAACATTGTCAATGCGATTGACCAAGTAAAACCACAACTCGTGATCATTGACAGCATTCAAGCGATTGCTGACCCGCAGTTGAATTCGGCGCCAGGGTCTGTGGCGCAAGTTCGCGGTTGCGCGCACCGACTGGTGCAAGAAGCCAAAGCGCGCGATCTGCCAATCGTGTTGGTCGGCCATGTCACAAAAGACGGTGGCCTCGCCGGGCCGCGGGTGCTTGAACATGTTGTTGACACTGTTATGTCATTCGAAGGTGAGCGTCATCATGCTTTGCGATTGTTGCGCGCTGTCAAGCATCGATTTGGTTCAACAAACGAATTGGGATTATTTGAGATGACTGAACTTGGCCTCCGCAGTGTGCCAGATGCGAGCAAACTGTTTTTAGCCGACCGTCGCGCAGGCGTGCCTGGCTCAATTGTTGTGCCTGCTCTCGAAGGTCATCGTCCGTTGTTGGTTGAAGTTCAGGCACTGACAAATCTCTCGCCTTCGCATGTTTCACCCCGACGATCAGCACAGGGTGTTGATTCGGGTCGCTTGGCGATGTTGTTGGCAGTTCTTGAGCGTCGTGCTGGTGTGAACTTGGCGCAACATGAAGTTTTTGCTTCTGTTGTAGGTGGTGTGAAGTTAAGTGAGCCAGGTGCAGATTTAGGTTTGTGTTTGGCGCTTGTTTCAGCGGTGACGAATCAGCCGTTGGCAGAAAACTTAGTTGCGTGTGGTGAGGTCGGTTTGGCTGGCGAGTTACGTCAAGCCAGCAACACTGCTCGTCGACTCGGCGAAGCGGCACGACTCGGTTTCACACGAGCGATCATTCCTGCGAGCAGCGCAAAAGATATAAAAATTTCTGGTATCAAACTTGAACCCGCCGAGACTGTGGCTCAAGCACTCGCACT
>JAEMTQ010000048.1 GCA_016462185.1 Ilumatobacteraceae bacterium | reverse complement strand
TTTGTCTATTTAGATCATGCGGCGAGCACGCCGATGCGCCAAGAGGCGATCGATGCGATGAGTCCTTATATGAGCGGTATCTATGCCAATCCGTCGGGCTCGCATCGATTTGCGCGACTTGCTCGAAAGGCCATTGATGAGGCCCGCGATGATGTTGCCGAGGCGTTGGGCTGCAAAGTGGGCGAAGTGATTTTCACGAGCGGCGGAACCGAAGGTGACAATGCAGCGATTTTTGGTGCTGCGCGCAACCGCGGCGGCATTTCAATTTGTTCGGCTGCTGAACATCATGCGGTTTTACATTGCGTCGAAAATCTGCACGGACGAGTCGTCAGCGTCGACGCGACTGGCGTCATTGACATTGCAGAACTTGAAGCAGCGTTGCAAGACCCGCAAATCGCCGGAAATGTAAGCGTCGTGTCAGTGATGGCAGTGAACAACGAAGTCGGCAGTATTTCTCCGCTGCGACAAGTTGCCAAGGTCGTGCGCGCGCATGCACCAAACGCGGTTTTACACACGGATGCTGTTCAGGCAGCTTGTTGGCAAGACTTGCGCGAAATTTCAAAACTCGTTGACGTTCTTTCTGTCTCGGCGCACAAATTCGGCGGACCAAAAGGTATGGGCATCACGATGCAGCGTCTTGGTTTGCAAATTGATCCACTGATTGTTGGAGGCGGACAAGAGCGTGATCGTCGAAGTGGCACGCACAATGTCGCTGGCATCATGGCAACTGCGGCTGCGTTGCGCGTTACAGATCAAACTCGCAACGAAGAAGTTGCGCGCGTAACAAAATTGCGCGATGCACTTGTTGACGGCGTATGTAGCGAAATTGAGGATGTGCTCGAGACCGTGCCGCGCGACAAACGAGTTGCAGGTATTGCCCACATGTGTATTGCTGGTTGTGAGAGCGAGTCTGTGCTTTACCTGCTTGACGAGGCGATGATTTGTGCGTCGGCGGCCAGCGCGTGCGCCAGCGGGGCAATGGAACCGTCGCATGTGCTTACTGCGATGGGTGTTGATAAGCAGCACTCAATGGGAGCTCTACGCATGAGCCTTGGCCATACGACCACTGAGAGCGAAATTGACCGTGCTGTAAATGCTGTTGTCGGGGTTGTTCGGCAGTTGCGCCGCAATAAAATTAAAGCCTGATGAAAGTTCTCGTGGCGATGTCTGGTGGCGTTGACTCGTCGGTTGCCGCGTCAGAACTGCTCGATCAAGGTCATGAAGTTGTTGGCGTGACAATGCGGTTGTGGGGTGGCGAGAGCGACACGGGTTGCTGTTCAGTTTCAGATGTAGATGACGCGCGTCGCGTGGCACAGCAACTTGGCATTGACCATTTGGTTTTTAATTTTTCAGATGACTTCAACAAGCATGTTGTCGCACCATATGTGCAGGCTCATGTTGACGGCATCACACCGAACCCATGCATCGAGTGCAACCGACATTTGAAGTTTGATCGCCTTAGCGAACGAGCCCGGGTTCTTGGTTTTGACGCCGTGGCGACAGGGCATCATGCACAAGTTTCTCGTGACGCCACTGGCACCTATCGACTGACACGCGGACATGACGAATTAAAAGATCAAAGTTACGTGGTCTACATGCTTGATCAGGCCGAACTTGCATACACGATGTTTCCGGTTGGGCATTTGACAAAAGCACAAGTGCGTGATCGCGCTGTTGCGCTTGGTCTTCGCACGGCGACAAAACCAGACAGCCAAGATGTTTGTTTCATTTCAAAAACTGGCGGTCGTGAAACTTTCTTGGGTAATCGCATTGAGTTTCGTAAGGCTGCAGTCGTCACTGCTGACGGAGAAAAAGCTGGCGCAGTAGATGCACTTGAACTTGTAACGATTGGTCAACGCAAGGGGTTGGGCTTGCCGGGCGGTGGACCAAAGCAATTTGTGGTTGATGTAGATACGCCAAATGCGCGAGTTGTAATCGGCAATGAAGAGCAGTTGTTGCGCACGGGGCTTGCTGTGGGCAATGTGATGTGGGCGAATGTTGCGCCAGGCGTTGGCGAGCGAGTCTTGGTGCAGTGCAGCGCGCACGGTGCAGCAATTGCTGCAACGATTGAAAATCTCGCGCCACTTGTCTTGCGATTTGATGAGGCACAGCGACGAATTGCGCCTGGTCAGAGTGTTGTTTGCTACGACATAACAAATTCGCATGTGTTAGGCGGCGGAATCGCCGAAGCGGTTAATCCAACTAGTAATTAGTAGCTAGTAACTAGTTTTGTTTTAGTTTTGCAGAGAGCAGAACCGCGCCTGGGCGAGATGGTGCGATTAAAACTGCAGAAGCGTGAATTGCGCTCAGAGCCTTGAGATGTTTTGCTGAGATTGAAGTAAGCGCCACATCTTGGGGTTGTTTAAATGTCAGCTCGAGAGGAACTCCCCAAGTCAAAGCAGTGAGATCTGCGGCCTGAGTGTCACGTTTGGCGAGTTGCATGCTTGTGAGGTCATGTTTGCGAATCATCAGGTTGGTGCCGAGCAGAGTTTCGTCGTGAACAACAAAACCGGCCGGAACAAATACGAACCAGCGTCGTGAAAGTTGATGAATACGGCGAGCAAAAAACCATATGCCAAAAATTGCGACAACTGCGCAGCTGATACCGACTGGCAAGTTGTTAGAAGCTAAAAAAAGCGGTGCCGAAACGATTGCTGAGATGAGAATAGATGCGATTAAAACGACCGGTGCAACAAGAGCAACTGGCGGGCGAAGCAAAAATCTCTTTTCGTCACCATATGCGCTTGCCTGAACAAATGCAGTGCCGATCTCGCCGTTGAAACTAAGCAATAAAACCGCAACACCGATCGCTGCCGAGACGATTTGCTGCGACTCGAAAGTCGTTGTGATTGCGACGTAAAGCAATGTTGCTGTGATGACCGGAGTGGTCAAACGCAATACGGTGAGGGTGATTGGGTGAAGTAAAAAGACAGAAAAAACGCAAACTGCCCAAACCAGCCAAGCAAGGCCTGTAGCCGTGAACTGCAATTTGGTCGAACTTTGGGTGAGAATTTCGCCAATGCCGGCGCCGATGAACGGCAAGATTGCGACCAAGACGCGAAGAACCCAAATGAAAGACTTGTTGAGCACAAAGTAAGGCTAAGGGCGAGGCGAAGGCTCGCACACGACTTCGGTAAAGTTTCAGTGATGTCTGTGCCTGAGAAAATTCGTCAAACTGCCAGCGAGTTGCGAGCGGCGATTGCACACCACAACGATCTTTATCACGGTAAAGACAGCCCTGAGATTTCAGATGCAGCGTTCGATGAGCTGTTGCGCAAACTTGCAGAACTGGAAACGAAATATCCAGAAATAACAGATGGTTCATCACCAACACAAGTAATTGGTGCAGGCACAACCACTTTTGATCCGGTCACCCACCGTGTGCCGATGACGAGCCTCGACAACGCGATGGATGTCACCGAGTTGCAAGCCTGGGGTGAGCGTGCGGCGAAAGGTTTAAATAATGTTGCAATGCAATTTGCATGCGAACTTAAAATTGACGGCTTAGCGCTGAGCATTCGCTACGAAAATGGTGAACTCGTGCAGGCAGCCACGCGTGGCGACGGAAAAGTTGGCGAAGATGTCACGGCGAATGTGCGCACCATCGGTGTTATTCCTAAAAAACTTTCGGTGAAGAGTGGCGAGAAGACTCCGAGTGTGCTTGAGGTGCGCGGTGAGGTTTATATGTCGATCAAAGCATTCGAAAAGTTTCGTGATGCGAAGTTGCGCGAGAATGAAAAGCGTGTTCAAGATGGCAAGAAACCAGAAGCGGTGCCGGCAAATCCGCGCAATGCAGGGGCGGGAAGTTTGCGTCAGAAGAATGCGCAAGTCACAGCGACGCGTGAGCTTTCGTTTTGGGCCTACCAACTCGGCGAAGTTGTGGGCGGGCCAAATTTCACGACCCACACACAATCACTCAATTATTTGCGTGAGTTAGGTTTTCCGATTAATCCTGAAGTCAAGACGCTCGACTCACTGGCACAGGTTGTTAACTTTTGCACGCAATGGGAGACCAATCGTCACGAATTGAACTATGAGATTGACGGCGTTGTCGTAAAACTTGACGACCTCGCACAACGCGAACAACTTGGTTTTACTTCGCGTGCACCGCGTTGGGCGATCGCCGTTAAGTTTGCACCCGAAGAGCGCAACACAATTTTGAAAGATATTTCGGTCTCAATCGGCCGTACGGGCCGAGCCACGCCATTTGCGGTGCTTGAGCCGGTTGTACTTTCAGGCAGCACCGTGGGGATGGCGACATTGCACAATCGCGAGCAGGTGCAACTCAAAGACGTTCGCCCAGGTGACACGGTGGTTGTGCGAAAAGCCGGAGATGTGATCCCTGAAGTTGTCGGACCAGTGTTGTCGTTGCGACCGAAGAATTCGAAACCATGGAAGTTTCCAACCACATGTGTGTGTGACTTGAAGTCGAAGCTGGTGCAGCTTGAAGGCGAGTCTGACACTCGTTGTGTCGAGCCAGAGTGCCCGTTTCAACGAGATCAACGGATTATTCACTTTGCCTCACGCGGAGCAATGGACATTGAAGGTCTGGGTGAGAAAACGGTTTTCGCGCTGTCAGACAAAAACTTTGTCGCCGACATCGGTGATCTTTATTCGCTGACGATCGAAAAACTCTTGCAACTCGATGGTTTTGCCGAACTAAGTGCAAAAAACTTGCTGGCTGCAATTAGCGCCTCAAAATCTCGACCATTGTCGAAACTTTTGGTTGGTTTAGGAATTAAAAACTTGGGGCCGGCAGCAGCCGAATCTTTGGCCCGGCGGTTTGGCTCGCTTGATGCAATTATTGCTGCCACACCGCAACAACTCAGCGAGATAGACGGTCTTGGTGACGTAATCGCCAACAAAATAACTGCGTGGTTCGCCGACAAGTCGCATCAAGCAATAATCAAAAAGTTTCGTGTAGCCGGTGTCGAGTTTGGCAATGTTGTCGTCAGTACTGCGCCACAAAATCTTGCGGGCAAGGCAGTCGTCGTGACGGGCACGGTTGAAGGCTTCAGTCGCGAAGGCGCACAAGATGCAATCACGAGTCGTGGTGGCAAGAGCCCAGGCAGTGTGAGTGCCAAGACGTTTGCTCTTGTAGTCGGCGCTGAACCCGGTGCGAGCAAACTTTCAAAAGCCGAAGAGTTGGGAATACCGATTATTGACGCAGCGGGTTTTGCAAAACTTTTAGCGACTGGCGAATTACCGAACGACTAGTCAGTGTCAAATTTCCAGGTATAGACGCGAGACTTTTCGCGACCTTCACTTATTTTCCAGTAACGAACTTTTCCTTCGTGTTCGCCCTGTCTGAACTCTTCGATAATCGCGCCAGGTTGTGGCTGGAAACTAATGATGAAGTTACCTGGATCAAAAACCGCAGTTGGGGGTAACTCAACTTGTGCGCCAGGTGTGGCCTGCTGGCCAGATGACGTGAGTTCGTCAAGACGAGTCGTTGGCAGTTCGAGTCCGTCGATAATCAGAACGGCTTGGTAGCCCTCGATGAAGTCGACAATTATTTGCGACTGACGCAATACTCGGTCGCCGTTGGCCGGAGAAATTCTTTCAATTACATCGGGCAGCCCGGCTTCATCGCGACCAGTTTGTGCGGCACGAAAACCAAAAATGACAAGCACGAGTCCGAGTGCAATGCCGATGCTCAACAACAGTTGTTGACGATCAAGTTTTTTTCGTTGATTCTTTTGATTGTCAGAATTTTGCGAGTTAGTTGTCACACCTATATTCTCGCCTGAAAAGGTGCATAAAACATTGCTCAACCACAATGACTAGTAGTTTTAATGGGGCAATGGTTGACTCAGAAGCCCTGGTTGGCAAAGTTCTTGTTGGGCGTTATCGCATTGAAACTCTGCGTAGTGACCCGAACGCTGCGATCAAGGTTTATGAAGCCGATGACCTAAGACACAACAAGAAAGTGTCGGTGCGCCTCATGACCACAGCGTCGTTGATCGATCGCGAGGCTGGTCTTCACGACGAGTCGAGCGCAGTTTCGTCGTATAAAGAATCGATGCAGCAGTTGTTTGCGATGAATCACCCGACTCTGGTGTGCATAGATGATTGGGGCGACACAGTTCTTGAAGGAGTGCGTCATGCATTCAACGTCACCCAGTTTTACGGACAAGGAACCTTGCGCGAGTTTCTGGATCGCGGTCGCAGGCTTTCTCCATCGCAAGCACTAGTTGTCGGCATCGACGTATGTCGAGCGTTGCATCACGCTCACCAAAACGGTTTTGTTCATGGCGATGTTCGTCCTGCAAATTTAATTTTTGGAGATGACGCACGAGTAAGGCTCACTGGGCTTGGCACCAAGCGTTGGGCGAGTGCCGAACAAATGAGCATTGAGCAAGCAAAATATGCGGCTCCTGAAATTGGGCTCGGCTCTGCGCCGAATGCGCAGACTGATATCTACTCTTTGGCGCTGACGTTGCTCGAGTCGATCACGGGTGAAGTTCCGTTCGTTGGCGAATCGGTTGCGATCACTCTTTCAAATCGAGTTGAAAAACTTTTGCCAGTCAGTGCCGACATGGGACCGATCGCCGCGCCGATTGAGCGTGCAGGCCGACCGCTTGCAGAAGAGCGGGGAACTGCAATTGAACTTGGCCAGGCACTTGCGCAAATCGCCGACAAAATGTCTCGACCTTTGCCAATTGACACAATTGTGCCAAAAAAGTTCGAAGATGTAATTACTCGCCCTCATCCAATAGTTAACGTGGCCGAAAAAACTGAGAGTGAAATTGTCGAGCCGGTGGTTGTTGACGAGCCAGAGCCACAAATAGTTGTCGAGTCACCTCGAACACGACGTCGATTAAGGCGCGTGTTTGCAGGTGCTGGCGTTGGCGCACTATTAATAGTCGGCATTGTCGCGTTTCAGGCTCTTACGAAAAAGAGCTTTGTCGTACCAAGTTTGATGGGTGTCGCCGAAGCAGAAGCACGAAACTCAATTGCAACTTTTGATTGGGAGATAATCATTCGAGCCGAGCGAACTAATGATGTCGAATTTGGTTTTGTAATTCGCACCGATCCAGAAGCGGGTGCGTCACTTAAGCAGGGTGATGCGATCGTGATGTATGTCTCTGAAGGCGCACCGCTCGGCGTTTTGTTTGATGTGACTGGTGAGTCGCGTGAGGCCGCAACGAAAAAGTTAACTGATCAAGGTCTGACAGTTTCGGCATCTGATGAAGCAAGCGATGCTGTGCCGGTCGGCAATGTCATCTCATGGTCGGTTGCCAAACAGCCGACGCTCGTTGCGGGCGACGAAGTTCTGCAAGGCACGTTGATCAATCTTGTTGTTTCTTCTGGTCCGGCTTTGCGCAGCGTGCCGTTACTAGTTGGCATGAAGTTAGAAGACGCAACAGCAACAGCCCTTGAACTTGGTCTCGTGCTGGGTGTCACCCCCGATAGTTATAGCCCCGACGTGGCCATCGGTTTGATCGGTGCGCAGTCTCCGCCACCAGGGCAATTTGTGCCCAAGGGAAGCACAATTGTTTATTCGATTTCTCTTGGCCCAGATTTGGTTGAGTTACCAAACATTGTTGGCATCAATTTTATTGATGCCGAGAAGCGACTAGTGGCCGCCGGCTTTATTGTGGGCGAAGTATCTGGCCGCAAGTCGTATCGCATGAAGAGTGCATCAGTCAAAGGTGTCGCTGTTAAAAACGGCGACATGGTTCCGCGTGGTTCGGCAATCGACATGGTCTTTCCGTGAGTCTTGAGAATTCAAGAAACGCGAATGACACGAATGACGCGAATAACACGAATAAATCTTCAGATGTAACTTTTCTTGACGCTGGTGGCGTCGATGAAGTTTCGGTTATTCCGTGGTCGTTGTTGTTGCGACAAAAACTCGTGCAGCGGGTTGGTGTTTCGCGACGCAAAGCCACGCTCGGCGTGTTGTTAGGTTGCGTTTTTACAGTCAGTTTCATGATCACGCTTCTTGTCGTGTCGTTAAAAACTGTGGCCGATGACTTGAACAGCACCACCGGAGTCATCAGTTGGGCGATCACGGCACCGATGCTCGCGTTCGGCGTCGTTGGCCCGGCGTTCGGCAAGGTTGGCGACTTGTGGGGTCACAAGCGAGTTTTTGTTGGCGGATTATTTATCGCTGGCGTGTTTGCGATTTGCACCGCCCTGGCGTGGGATGCGCCGTCGATGATAATTTTTCGCACGCTTTCGGCAGCGGGGGGCTCGGCGCTTGGCCCGGCCGCGATGGCGTATATCAATCGCATGTTTGATCCAAGCGAAAGAGTTCGACCGTTGGGTTATTGGAGTTTCGTCACTGCGGGTGCTCCCGTGATTGGTGTTGTTGCGGGCGTGCCGCTTGTTTCAATTTTTGGATGGCGAACTATTTTTTTGATGCAGGCACCGCTCTGTCTGATTGGGTGCATCGTTGCATGGTGGTTGCTTGGCGACACTGAGCGACGCAAGAACGTGAAGTTTGACGTGCAGGGCGCGCTTTCGCTCGGTATTGGTTCGGTGCTGATTTTGTTGGCGATCAATCGCGGCCCAGCATGGGGTTTTATTTCTGCGCGCACATTGAGCGTTGCTCTGCTCGGTGTTGTTGTGCTGATTTATTTTGTGCGCGTCGAAAAGCGAGCGAGTGATCCGATGTTGCCTTTGCAGTGGTTTCGCACGCGCAATGTTGCGTTTCCAGTTGCGAGTCAAGCGCTGACAAATTTTGCATACATGGGCGGATTCATGATCGTGCCGCAGTTACTCGAAATAGGTCTCGGGTTTTCAACTTCACACATCGGCTGGTTAATCATCGCGAGGCCTTTGGTTTTTTCGCTCGTTGCTCCTTTCTCGGGACGAATTGCGATGCGTTTCGGTGAGCGAAACGCAGGTGTCATCGGCGCTATCGCCGTGATGTTTTCGATGCTTCTGCTTTCGCAGGTTGATGCCGGCGCTTCAGATTTGTATATCGCGTTCGGACTCTCACTTTCAGGAATGGGTCTTGGCATTGCATCGCCGGCACTGACGGCGTTGTTGGCAAACTCAGTTGACGTTGCTGATCTCGGCGTGGCCAGTGCGGTGCAGCAGTTGCTTAACCAGATGGGTGCAGTCTTGGGGGCGGCCGTGATGGTCGGGGTGCACGAGGCGACGATTAGTTCGGGGATTGTGAAGAGTTTTTCGTATGCGCTTCTTGCGGGTGCGATTTCAAGTGCCATCGGCATTTTCGCTGCCAGCGCCGTGCGCCGCACCCCCCGCGTGCTCTAATCCTGCGCATTTCAGCCAAGCTCGCGCGAGTCTTGCGCACTCTCAATGCGTTACAGGCGAATTACTGCAATCGCTAAACTCTCACTTGTCGCATTTCCGCGATTTTCATTGAGC
>JAEMTQ010000047.1 GCA_016462185.1 Ilumatobacteraceae bacterium | reverse complement strand
GGCACGATAACGATTTTGCTTGGTGTCGCGCCAGCAAGAGCAGCCACAACTTTGGCGTCGGCAAGTGCGAGAGCGCGTAACGCATCGTCTGAAATGTCTGCAGGTGCGGCCAGTCGTGTGCGCAACTTGCCGTTGATCTGCACCGGTATTTCAATCGTGTCGCTGACCAACATCGCTGGGTCGGCAACTGGAAACGGGGCATAAGTAATCGGTGTTTGAACGCCGAGTTTGTGCCACAACTCTTCGGCGATGTGCGGGCAGAGCGGCGAAAGCATCTGCGTGAGCGGCACGGCAACTTCACGGGGCGTCGAGCCAGTGGCGTTTACATGCACGGTTAGCGCGTTGTTAAGTTCGATTAGTTTCGAAATCGCCGTATTGAAACGTAAGTTATCCATGTCTTGGTGCACGCCTTCGATGCATCGGTGTAGCGCGCGACGCAAGTCAATTGGTGCAGGTTCGTCAGAGACGTGCAACTGATTAGTTTCTTCGTCGACAAGGTTGCGCCAAGTGCGTTGCAAGAAACGTTGCATGCCGACCACATCGCGGGTGTTCCACGGGCGACTCGCATCTAGTGGGCCAGTGCTCATTTCATACAAACGAAACGTGTCGGCACCAAACTCGTCATACATTTCGTCTGGGGTGACGATGTTTTTCAAACTCTTGCCCATTTTGCCGTATTCACGCGCAACGGATTCGCCTTCAAACGTGAATTTTCCGTTTTCTTCAACGACTTCACTTGCCGGAACTGTCTGGCCGCGCGAGTCGCGAAAAGCGTACGCCTGAATGTATCCCTGGTTGAAGAGTTTGTGAAACGGTTCTTCGCTCGAAACATGCCCGAGGTCGAATAAAACTTTGTGCCAAAAGCGCGAGTAAAGCAAGTGCAACACCGCGTGCTCGACGCCGCCAACATAAAGGTCAACTCCGCCGGTGTGGCCAGCAGACTTTGGACCCATCCAATATTTCTCGACCTCGGCGTCAACGAACCTCTCGCTGTTTGTTGGATCTAAATAGCGCAACTCATACCAACACGACCCGGCCCACTGTGGCATCACATTGACTTCTCGTCGATAAGTTTTTGGTCCGTCGCCGAGATCAAGAGTCACGCTTAACCAATCGGTTACCCGCGCAAGTGGTGGCATCGGGTCGGTCGTCTCGTCATTTGGGTCAAGGGTTTGTGGCTTGAAGTCCATCAATTCGGGCAACTTGACGGGCAACAATTCGTCGGGCACCGAATGTGGCATGTCATGTTCGTCGTAAACAATCGGAAACGGTTCGCCCCAATATCGCTGTCGCGAGAACAACCAGTTGCGCAATTTGTAAGTGATCGCCGCAGTACCAAAATTGTTCTTCTCGAGCCAAGTGTTCACTAGCAAAATCGCCTCGCTCACCGTGCGCTTGCCGTCAATTGCAATATTTTTGTTCTTTGAATTGATATATGTGCCTTCACCAACAAATGCTTGCGGCCAAGTCGCACAATCGGCGGTCGGTTTTATCTCGTGGCTCTTGAACCAGTCATCTGAGGGCATCTGAATTGCAACAATCGGCAATTTGTAGGCTCGCGCAAACGCAAAGTCGCGCTCGTCACCTGATGGCACGGCCATGATTGCGCCAGTGCCGTAACCCATTAACACGTAATCTGCAATCCAAACCGGAATCTCGTCACCCGTTACAGGGTTAGTCGCAGTTGCCCCCGTATCGACACCAGTTTTTTTGCGATCATCGTTTTGTCTTTCGTTGTCGTTGAGTTTGCGAGCAGTGTCTCGATACTTTTCAACTGCGGCACGCTGTGAATCGCTCGTCAACGCATCAACAAGAGGATGCTCTGGTGACAGCACCATAAATGTTGCGCCAAACAAAGTGTCGGGGCGAGTAGTGAAAACTTCAATCTCGCCGGCTTTCGACGCAAACCTCACACGTGCGCCGGTGCTGCGACCAATCCAGTTGCGTTGCATCAATTTGATTGACTCAGGCCAATCAAGTCGGTCGAGGTCGTCAAGCAAACGGTCTGCATATGCAGTGATGCGCATCGTCCATTGACGCATGTTGCGTTTAAAAACCGGATAGTTACCGATATCGCTTCGGCCTTCGGCGGTTACTTCTTCGTTTGCCAAGATTGTGCCGAGACCAGGGCACCAGTTCACTGGCGCGTTCGCTAGATAAACCAACCGATGATCATCAATAATTTTGCGTTGTTCCAGTGTTGATAGCGACTTCCATTCGGTGTTGGCATGCGCACCAGACAATTTGCGTTTGCCAGAGTCAAACTCGCGCTGGAGCTCATCAATGTGGCGAGCTTTTTTAAGTTTCTCGTCGTACCAAGAATTGAAAATTTGCAAGAAGATCCACTGCGTCCAGCGATAATAACTTTCGTCGGTCGTGCTGATACTGCGCCGTTGGTCGTGGGCGAGACCCAAACGTCGAAGTTGTCGGCGCATGTTGGCAATATTCGACTCGGTATTGATCCGCGGATGAATGCCCGTCACGATTGCGTGCTGCTCGGCAGGCAAACCGAAAGAGTCATAGCCAATTGAATGCAAAACGTTTTTTCCGGTCATGCGTTTGAAGCGACCAAAGACATCTGTCGCGATGTATCCAAGTGGGTGACCAACGTGCAGACCGGCGCCCGACGGATACGGAAACATGTCGAGAATAAATAGTTTTTCGCGGCCTGCTACTGCTGCTTTGTCGGCCAGGGGACCGGCTGTATTTGGCGCTTCAAAACTGTGATTTTCATCCCAGTGGTTTTGCCACTTCTCTTCGATGCGGGCTGCCAGCAAAGCGTTGTATCGATAGGCGGGAATTGACCCTCCGCGACCCGGTTGAGGCGTGTCTGTTGTTGAGCCCATGACCTCCGTATCCTAAACGGCGTATGGCTAATCAACGACGACGCTCAAAACCAGCGCGAACCGACACTCGTCGGCGCTTTGCGCGAACCGCAAGGTTGAGCGAAACTTTGCGCGAAGTCATCGCCGATGAACTCACCAAAATTGACGACGAGCGACTTGGTTTCGTGACAATTACGACTGTTGACGTTGACTCTGAAATGAACCGTGGCATCGTTTTTTATGACTCGATTAAAGGCGTCGAGGGCGATGAGTTGATCCTTGAAGCGCTCAACGATCATCGCAAAAGATTGCAGTCAGTTATCGCCGATCAAGTTCGTGCACGACGAACACCGATTTTGCAGTTTCGCCCTGATGATGCAATCCGTGCGGCACAACGCATTGAAGAAGTGTTGCGCCAAGATGAAATTAGGCGCAAAGAACTTTTTGGCGACAAGAAGTCTGAGAGTTAATTTCCGTGGCTCGGCGTAGGCCACCGACGCGACACGGGCTCGTCATCGTCGACAAACCATCGGGCATGACAAGCCATGACGTGATCAACGTGTTGCGCAAACAACTTGGCGAGCGAAGAATTGGTCACGCGGGCACTCTTGACCCAGATGCCACCGGAATTTTGTTGGTTGGCGTTGGTTATGTCACACGGTTGTTGACATTTCTTTCGGGGCTAGACAAAACGTATACCGGGCAAATTGTTTTAGGTACCGCCACATCGACACTTGATTCGTCTGGCACAGTCACTGCCACACACGACATGTCGCACATCACGCTTGAAGAAATTCGCCGTGTCGTCGCACAAAATTTTGTTGGCGACATAAAACAAGTGCCGCCGATGGTTTCTGCTTTGAAAGTCGGTGGTGTTCGGTTGCATGAACTCGCGCGTCAGGGCGTCGAAGTTGAACGCGCCGAGCGAGCACTTACGATTCACGAATTCAAAGTTCTTGAAATGCCCGAACCTGGCGTTGTGAATGTCGAAGTGCGATGTTCGTCTGGCACATATATAAGGTCATTGGCTGATGACCTCGGTCGGGCACTTGGTGGTTCAGCGCATCTGCGTAATTTGCGTCGCACTGCCGTGAGCGATTTTCAGCAAAGCGAAGCGTCGCCGTTAGAAGATGTTGTAGTTCACCCACCGATCACAGCAGTGCGCACAATGAGTCGCGTTGTGGCCGACCAAGCAATGCAAGCGATGATCAAAAACGGCCGTGAACTCGAAAAGTTTGACTCACCAGCGCCGTGGGTGCTGGTCGACGAGAACAATTCGGTGCTCGCGATCTACGAACAAAGTGCGTCTGGGCGAGCCAAGCCAAGCGTCGTAATGGCCAACGCAGTATCGTGATTTCAATGCAAATTCTCAACGACACGAGTTTTGACTTCGGCAAAAATGCTGCTCGGCGTCGCAGTGTCGTGACAATCGGGGCATACGACGGAGTGCACCGAGGTCACCAAACAGTTATCGAGCAAGTTCGCCAACAGGCAGAAATTCTTGATGCTCGCAGTGTCGTCGTCACTTTTGATCGCCACCCCGCAAGCGTCGTCAGGCCCGCTTCGGCACCATTGCTGCTGACTGATCTGGATCAAAAACTTGAATTACTCGCAGCCACGGGTCTTGATGCAACTTGCATTGTCAAGTTTGATGAAGAGTCAAGTCGCGAGACACCGAGCGATTTCGTGAAGAGAGTTTTAGTTGATGGATTGTCAGCCAAGCGCGTGATCATCGGCGAAGACTTTCACTTTGGTCACAAGCGTGGTGGCAATGTCGCTCTACTACGAGAACTTGGCCCGAAGTTTGATTTTGATGTGACGCCAATTGAACTGATCGCTCGTGGAGACGGGGTAGATGAGCCGGTCAGCAGCACGGCGATTCGGCGAGCGCTGGCTGGTGGGCAAGTTGAATTAGCAACACAACTACTCGGGCATCACTTTGAGGTGCGAGGAAAAGTAGTGCACGGTGACGAGCGAGGTCGCACAATTGGTTTTCCGACCGCGAATATCGAAGTGCCCAAAGCGATCTGCATTCCCGCAGATGGTGTTTATGCAGGTGTGCTCGTGCGTCAAGATGGTTCGAAGCATGTTTGTGCGATCAACTTGGGTCGCCGTCCAACCTTCTATGAACACGCCGACCACTCTTTGCTAGAAGCGCACCTGCTTGATTTTTCTGGCGACCTCTATGGCCAAAGCGTTCGGGTCTCGTTTACCCACTTTTTGCGAGGCGAGCGTAAGTTCGAAAACATCGACGCATTGAAAATGCAGCTCAAGAACGACATCGAGCAAACCCGCGCCGTTTCAGGGCTCTAAAATTTTAAGCGCTTAGTGCGCAACAAAAACTGCGTCTTTGCCATAAAGAGTTGATCGCTGTTGCAAGATTCGACCGAGAGGTTCGACAATTTCTCTGAACGAGTCTTCTGTCATTTCTTGACCGTGGCTCGCACCAGCTGCGCGTGAAATGTTTTCGTTCATCAATGTTCCGCCTAGGTCATTGCAACCACTTTGCAATAGTTGTGCCGCGCCAGCCTTGCCAATTTTGGTCCATGAAACCTGAATGTTGTCAATTAGTCCGTGATAGGCAATTCGTGCAATCGCATGCATCAACAAGGTCTCTCTGAAAGTCGGCCCGCGACGCGACTTGTGCTGCAGGTAGATCGGCGAGGCCATGTGCACAAACGGTAGACCAACAAATTCTGTGAACCCACCGGTTTCTTTTTGTAGGTCGCGTGTGCGCACGATGTGTTTTGCCCAACTGATTGGGTGTTCGACTGAACCGAACATGATCGTAATGTTCGATCGCAAGCCTGCTTTGTGCGCGACCCGATGGCATTCAAGCCACTCTTCGGTGTTGATTTTGTCAGAACAGATGATCGCTCGCACATCATCATCCAAAATTTCAGCAGCTGTCCCTGGCAGTGATGCCAAGCCTGCTTCTTTCAAACGCAAAATATATTCACGCAGTGGCTCGCCGAGGCGACGAGCACCTTCAGTTACTTCGAGCGCAGTAAAACCGTGCACGTGCATCTCGGGCACGGCATCTTTGACGGCGCGTGCGACGTCTATGTAATAGTCACCATCAAAGTCGGGATGAATTCCACCTTGAAGTGTCACTTCTGTTGCGCCAAGATTCCAGGCTTCGCTCGCGCGCGCAGCAATGTCGTCAAGCGTCAATAAATAAGGAGTGCCGCGCAGGTTGAGACTGAGAGGGCCTTTTGAGAATCCACAAAATTTGCATTTGAAAGTGCAGACATTGGTGTAGTTGATATTTCGATTGTGAACCCAAGTCACCACATCGCCAACCACGGATTGACGCAATTGATCTGCGACTTGAGCAACTGCATCAACTTCACGACCTCGTGCGCCAAAAAGTGTGACGATTTGCTCTTGATCAATTTCTTGGCCCAGATCGACACCGCGCAAAACTTCGGCAACTGGCCCGGACTTCAACTCGCTTGACTCGTGTGATGCACGTGACGAGTCAGTTTTGTTCTGTGCGCCAATCAATAGCGGTGGCGGGTTGTTTGAGCCCGAATACCACTGCGTCGAGCGATGACCCACCAAAATGATTTCAGCACCATCGTGCACAACATCGGCCGCTGTAACTTTTTCTGGCCAAACCTGACCCGGATCATCGCGACCCAAACCTTCTGCGTCGCTTCGGTCGAGCACCCGAAAATGCAATGACTCGTCCAGCCACTTGTTTGGCGCAGTGGCGAACTCTGGATAAATCGTGAGACGCGGCGCCAATGCTTTGTCACGATTTTCGGTTGCGACACGCAACTTCTCGAGCGACGGCCATGGGCGTTCAGGGTTGACATGATCTGCCGTTATCGGAGACACGCCGCCCCAATCGTCGATACCGGCATCTAGAAGAACGCCAAAGTCGTCACTTAAATTTGGCGGTGCCTGCAGATGAATCTCTGGTGGCAAAATCACTCGGGCTGCAGCAATCGACCAAAGATATTCGTCTTGTGGGCAGGCGGGGGCGTGTTGCATGATCGTCAGCGGCTTTGGCAAAAAGTTCTGCACGATCACTTCTTGTACGTGTCCGTGTTTCGCGTGTGATGCAGCGATCGCTTCGAGTGCATCAATTCGGTCTTGACGATTTTCGCCGATACCAACCAAGATTCCAGTCGTGAATGGAATCTTCAGTTCACCGGCAAGATCCAGCGTGTCAAGTCGGCGTTGTGGTTCTTTGTCTGGGGCACCACGATGACAATCCAAGTCGGCACGCAACGATTCGATCATCATGCCCTGCGAAGGTGAAACTTTACGCAACATTTCAAGTTCGTCGCGATACAGCGCGCCAGCGTTGGCGTGGGGTAGTAGTCCTGTTTCTTTCAGCACGAGTGCAGCCATGTCGTGCAGGTAGTGCACCGTGCTGTCGTAGTTGTTTTGCTTTAGCCACTCGCGTGCGACTTCATATCGCAGCTCGGGTCTTTCGCCAAGAGTAAATAAAGCCTCGTGGCATCCGACTTTTGCTCCTTGCTTGGCGATTGCAAGTACTTGTTCTGGTGAGAGATACGGGTTCTCTAGTCGTGCAGGTGGCTGGGCGAATGTGCAGTAACCGCATTTATCGCGACACAACATCGTCAGCGGTATAAAAACTTTTGGCGAAAAAGTAATTCGGGTGCCGAATTGTTTGTCACGAATTGTTCTGGCTTCGCGCATTAAATCGGCTGTTGGCGCATCAAGTACGCGACGGCTCTCAGACAACGTGACCCTCCGATGGGTTTAGATGAAAATATGTTGAGAGCGCCCGACCAAGTTTCTTCACCGTGTTAGAGAGGTGAGGATTCTTGTATTAGTCGTGCGCCTCTAACCGTAGCGTCTTGATTGCTTTGTGGCAAGCGCCAGTATTCGGCTAGTCAGCTACTTGTTACTTGGTCAATGCTCGAAAGAGCGCGCGAACATTTTGCCCCGAGATTGGCACGCGATGACCTGTTCGCGAGATAAAGCCAAGTTGCACACCAGTTGAAGGATCAAGCACGGTAAACACTTGCTCGTGACCGTCGGCGTCGACAATCACGTCTGTAAGCAAAGGCACTTTGGCCTCGGCAAGTGCCTGTTGCACGAAGCCAGCGTTCAGAACTTCTATCGCAATGTGTTGCACGCCCGAGCCGTGTGTTGCCAGATGTGCATCAACGCCAGGGTCGCCGGGACCGACCAACACAACTGTCACGCCACCAGCGTCAGCAGTAACGATCGCCGAGTCTTGTGTTGGTGTTGTTTTAAATCCAAGCGAACTCAGAAACTTGATTGCAGCAGGCAAGTCAGCAACTGCGACAACAACATGGTCAATGCGACACGCAACTGTGTCTAGCGCCGAGCGCAATGCATCGGCTGTTTTGCTCGGCGCCGGCTCGATGCGATCTTCGGCGATTTCAATTCGATGTGTCTCTGCGAGCAAGATGCGAAATAGTTGCTCTGTGAAATCAGGATCAACTTGTTTGTCAATTGCCCACTGTCGGCGCATGCTCAAAACTTCTCGCACTCGCTGTGGTTGCATCACTGCGGTTGCAGATTGTGCTTTGACGGCGGCAACATCTTTGCAAACAGCCATGCGTTGGGCGAGTAGGTCAACAATCGCGGCGTCGATCTCGTCGATCTTTTTTCTAAGTGAGTTAAGGTCGCTCAACGGCGCCACCACTTTTTCTTTGGCGGGTTCATTCGTTCAATATGTTTGGCCAGCATGTCCATTTCGATATTGACTTTGTCGCCAATCTTGCGCACGCTCAATGTTGTTACCTGCGCAGTGTGCGGAATCACCGCAACACAAAACGTGTCGCTGGTTAGGTTAAAAGCAGTAAGGCTGATGCCGTCAACTGTGACCGAGCCTTTTTCAACGATCAGATGCATTAGATCGCGCGGTATGCGCACAACAAGATTTGGTGCAGGCTCGACAACTTCGCCGACAGCGTCGACGTGACCGAGCACGAGGTGCCCGCCAAGACGATCGCCGAGTGCCATCGGTCGTTCAAGGTTGACGACGTCGCCGACTTTCATCGCCCCTAAGTTTGTGCGCGAAAATGTTTCATCGCTGACGTCGGTGCTCCAAGACTGTTGATCCAACGACACGACGGTGAGGCAGCAGCCGTTGACGGCGATCGACGAGCCAATTTTTGATCCGTCCAAGACTGTGTGCGCCGAGATACGCAGGCGCGAACCACTCAGTTCTGCGACCTTGCCAAGTTCTTCAACGATTCCCGTGAACACGCCATCTGACACTACTTATATAGACACGGTTGTAGGTGGTGGTTTCGCGTGGAACCCGGCATAGATTGAAGGGGTCCACTAGGGCTAATACCTCTGGTGAGATGCCAACGATCAAAAGGTCGGGGCGTCCAGATCTCTCACCGGCTTGCAAAGTCGGACAGTGAGACTTCGAAAGGCAGAATTAAAATGGCGATTAGCCCAACAAAAGACATCATCAGCAAACACGGACAGCACGCGAAAGACTCCGGCTCACCAGAAGTACAAATTGCACTTCTCACTGACCGTATCAACAGTCTTACCGAGCACTTGAAGAGCCATGTGAAAGACCACCACTCACGTCGTGGACTTTTGATGATGGTTGGTCGTCGTCGCCGAATGCTTGATTACGTGCGTGATAACGACATCGAGAAGTATCGAAAACTTCTTGAGTCACTTGACTTGCGTCGTTAAACAATTTCGAAATATTCAAATTAATAGAAAACAAATAAACAAAACATAAAAAAGTCGAACAACTTGACGTTGGTTGTCAGTTGAGCATTTCGCGGATGAAAGAAGTCTTCGCGAGGTTTCCAACTGGGAACCGACAATTTG
>JAEMTQ010000046.1:5780-9690 GCA_016462185.1 Ilumatobacteraceae bacterium | reverse complement strand
GCTCATCGCGCACCAACTTCTTTGGCGATCTCTTTATAAATCGTCGCTAGAGACTTGTCATCAACTGCGCTCCAACCATCTTGCGTGATCGAAGCCACAACCGGGTAAATACCACGTAAAGCATCTGGACCACCTGTGGCCGAGTCAGCGTCAGATGCTTCCCATAATGCGCGAGCGCAAAGTTTTATGGCGTCGTCAACTGCTAGATCTCTTCGCCAAGACACACGCATCACGGTGCTGGCATGCAACATTCCCGAACCTGTTGCTACAAAGTCTTTTTCTTCATAGCGGCCGCCGGTTACGTCGTAATCCCAAAGACGACCAGATTTCGACAAAAGATCGAAGCCAGCGAAAATCGGTACTACTACTAAACCTTGCATTGCTGCAGGCAGATTGCTTCGCACAAACATTGAGAGCTGATTGGCCTTGCCCTCCAAAGAGAGAGTCTGGCCCTCGACCTTTTCGTAATGCTCAAGCTGCAATTGAAAAAGCTTGATCATCTCCATTGCCGGTCCCGCTGCTCCAGCAATTGCGACACCACTGAAATCATCGGCCTGAACAACCTTTTCCATACTGCGGTGACTAATCAAATTGCCCGAAGTTGCTCGACGATCGCCCGCCATTACGACGCCACCTACGCAACGCATCGCTACACAAGTTGTCGCATGCGGAATGCTCAAGTCATTTTCATCGGTATGTGCCGAATACGGCGACATTCCAACTCGCTTTAAAAGTTCTCCAAAATTTGCGCCGGGGTCAGAACCGGCTGCGAACATCGGCATTGACATATTTTTAGGATACGGCTACTGCCCGCCCTTTTGCACGTAACTCTTCACGAAGTCCTCGGCGTTTGCTTCAAGTACTTCATCAATCTCATCCAACAGGTCGTCCAACTCGGCTTTGAGTTTTTCTCCCTTTGGTGCGACTTTTGTTTCTACTTGTTCTTCAGCATTAGTTCTGTCACTAGTCGTTTTTTGCTTGCGAGCTCGTTCAGCCATAATCGCACCATAGCGAACCTCACATCACTTGTAAAACTCAAAGAATTGAGTCATTTGGCACGGCTAATTACTCGGCTTAAAGCTTGATCCTGACACTTGATCACCCAAAAGAGCAACCAACTCGGCTGGCGTATTGCTCTGCTGAAACAATTTCTCAGTTAGGGCTTTAGTGCCGCGCAGAGGCTCCATCATCGGCACACGGCGCAACGGATCTTTTCCTATGTCGAATACGACGCTGTCCCAGTTTGCAGCGACTACATCTTGGGGCCACTTCTGCAAACACATGCCTCTGAAATATGCACGAGTTGTTTCAGGCGGTGTAGTCGTCGCACGAAGTACATCATCAATCTCTGTGATGCTTTCCAAGTTTGCACGCAGTGCCAGACATTTCTCAGGTCGCATGTCGTGGTACTGCAGATCAATCGTCTTTAACCGCGGATCAGTCGGTCGTAATTTGTGGCGGTCTGCCATTCCGTCCAGAATTCGCTTCTTAGCGACCCAATCAACGATACGACTTTGCGTTTGAGGGTCTTCCTTGAGGCCTTGAATTACCTCGCGCCAACGACGCAAGATAGTTTTTCCGTCTTCCTCACCCACCGACTCAAGACCAAAACGCTCTGCGTATTTCTCAGCCTTCTCGCAAAGGTTTTCTTGAAGTTCAAGTGCAGTTATTGTCTTTCCAGAATCCAGCAAAATTGTCTGACGCAAAGTTGGATCATGGCTAACTTGTCGAATGGCTGCTACAGGCGTTGCCAAGAACAAATCGTTCGTCAGTTGCTTGTCCTCGATCATCGCCAACAAAATTGCGGTTGTACCCAACTTGAGAAATGTCGCTACTTCACTCATGTTTGCGTCTCCGACTATGACGTGAAGTCGTCTGTATTTTGCTGGGTCGCAATGAGGTTCGTCTCGTGTATTGATAATCGGTCGCTTCAAAGTCGTTTCCAAACCAATTTCTTCTTCAAAAAAATCAGCGCGTTGCGAAAGTTGAAATGCAACCGACGAACTTGGCATACCTTCAAATTCGCTACCAACTTTTCCGGCACCGCAGAAGATTTGGCGAGTGACAAAGTGGGGCGTTATCAAACTCGCCATTTCGCCAAATGGCACAGCGCGACTCAGTAAATAGTTCTCGTGGCACCCATAGCTGTTGCCTTTGCCGTCAGAGTTATTTTTGTATGCGACAAGTTCAGCGCCGAGCGGCAGAACCTTTTTTGCTTCAAGCATGCTTTGACGCACGATCTCTTCTCCGGCGCGATCGAACAAAACCGCCTCAGAGACGAATCGACATTCAGGTGTTGAGACTTCTGGGTGGGCGTGGTCAACGTAATAACGCGCACCATTTGTCAAAACCGTGTTGACCATGTTCATTTCGATGTCGGGTGGAAACACGTCATCCAAATTGAAACCACGCGCATCTGAGCCTGGCATCTCTGCGTCGAAGTCCCACCCGATTGATGCATCAAATCTGCTGACGTAAGAATTAATTAGAAGTGAAGAAGCAGTTATTGGATTTGAGTCAACACCCGTGGCGATAATGCCGTATTCGGTTTCTATTCCTAAGATTTTGGGGATACTCAAAAGAAAAACCTAGAGGTATTGCCCAGTTGCGGTTTTCTCAATCGCTCGCCCGCCGCTACTTGACTCTGTCGTATCTCGAACCAACGTTCGAATGAACACGATGCGTTCACCCTTCTTGCCTGAGATCTTCGCCCAGTCGTCTGGATTTGTTGTATTCGGCAAATCTTCGTGTTCTTTAAATTCTTGTCGAATCGACATTGTTAAGTCCTCGGTTGAAACACCGCGTTCTCCGCCAGCTATCAGTCGCTTGATTGCGAGTTTCTTTGCCCGCCGAACAATGTTTTCAATCATCGCGCCGCTCGCGAAGTCTTTAAAGTACATGACATCTCGGTCGCCATTTTGATAAGTCACTTCTAAGAACCGATTTGCATCATCTTGTCGATACATCTCAGTCACAGTTTGCTCAATCATTGCGCTTATAGCGTCATCGATCGATTCGCCATGCTTGGCGATCTCGGTTTTAGAAATCGGCACCTCATTTGTGAGATACCTCTTAAAAATCTGTCGAGCAGCCGAGTCGTCTGGTCGGTCAATACGAATCTTCACGTCAAGGCGACCAGGGCGCAAAATTGCCGGATCAATTAAATCTTCGCGATTAGTGGCACCGATAACTATTACGTTGCGGAGACCTTCGACGCCATCTATCTCGGCCAAAAGTTGAGGCACGATTGTTGACTCCATGTCAGAAGAGATGCCCGTGCCGCGAGTGCGAAACATTGAATCCATTTCGTCGAAGAAGACAATTACTGGCCAACCCTCTTCACTCTTTTCGCGGGCGCGTTGAAACACGAGACGAATCTGTCGTTCAGTTTCGCCCACATATTTATTTAGTAATTCAGGGCCTTTAATGTTGATGAAATAACTCTTGGCTTTCTCGCCACCATTGGCAACAGAAACCTTCTTGGCCAAACTGTTTGCAACCGCCTTGGCAATGAGCGTCTTTCCACAGCCTGGCGGACCATAAAGCAAAATTCCCTTCGGGGCAGGAAGTTGGTGCTCTGCGAAAAGGTCTCCATATAAAAATGGAAGCTCGACAGCATCGGCGATTTGTTCTATTTGGTTGTCAAGACCGCCGATATCCGCATATGAAATATCAGGCACCTCTTCGAGCAGTAAGTGCTCGATTTCTGGTTGGGTCAAGCGTTCAAGAAGAAGGTTTGACTTTGGATCCATTCTTAATAAGTCACCACTTCGCAATAATGTGCCACGCATTGAATCGGCTAATTCACAGACTCGCTCGTCGTCGCCCCTACCCGTTACAACTGCACGAATTCCATCTTCTAAAACTTCCTTTAGATGAACAACTTCGCCAATCGACTCAGGCACGCGAA
>JAEMTQ010000046.1:1701-5680 GCA_016462185.1 Ilumatobacteraceae bacterium | reverse complement strand
TCTTCTAAAACTTCCTTTAGATGAACAACTTCGCCAATCGACTCAGGCACGCGAACCTTTACAACGTTAAAACTTTCGTTCAACACGACCTCGGCGCCGCGCTCAAGATTCTCTAAATCAATTTCTGGATGAACGGTCACTCGCATTTTGCGACCGCTCGACAAAATATCAACTGTCGAGTCGTCGTTTTTGCCGACAATGACTCCGTAGCCACTCGGGGGTTGGGTTAATTTTTCAACCTCGTCTCGTAACGATGCAATGTGGTCTCGAGACTCGCGCAAGGTGTACGAAAGTTTTTCATTCTGTGCGACGGCGTGCGCCAGCTGGCCTTTGATCTCTAGAAGTTTCTCTTCTAGTTGACGTGCGCGATCATTCGAGTTATCAGCGTTCTCAACACCATCTCGTGCCATCGTGAATTCTGCCTTTCAACTAACAATGCCCACCGTATAGGTCAAATGGCGTATTTGAAAAGTCAGAGATAATCAGCAATCTCTAGGTGACGCCGTGTAGCCTATTTTCGTCCGTAGTACTTATTCCAAGGAGACCCAGAGTTATGAAAGTTTGGATTGACCAAGATCTTTGCACTGGCGATGGACTTTGTGAAGAAATTGCCCCAGATGTTTTCACTCTGCTTGACGATGGCTTGGCTTACGTAAAAGAAGGCTCAACGGTTTACGCAACTGCAAAGGGCAATGCTCAAGGTGCTGCTGGTGTCGCAAACTTCGCTGATTCTCAACTTGATGCTGTTGTTGAATCTGCAGAAGAGTGCCCTGGCGAGTGCATTTTCATCGAGCCTTAAGAAATTTTTTGCGCTTTACGCGCCGACATATCTTGCGCTAGTCAAAAACCCTGTGTGCGCCACCATTCGGTGGTCGGGCCTCACTGAGGCACCTTCAATATGCCATGTGCGATGCAACACCTCGAGTGTGCGCAAGTCGAGCCAACCGCTGCGCATCGACTCACGAGTTTTGACCGCTTGAGTAATGCTCGGCGAATAAGAAACCAAGATGGCTCCTTTTCGCAGAACAGTTTCAGCGTGTGGCACAACCTGCCATGGCTCCGGTAGGTCTAAGACCATGCGATCAAATCCAGTTTCTGTGATACCTGCATAAACATCTTTCACATGCACTTGGTAATTCGAAAGTGCCTCGGTTCCAAGAAACTCGCGAACGTTTATTTGGGCCCTGTTCGCGAAATCTTCTCGAATCTCATAACCAGTGATTACGGCGCCTTGACGCAACATCGTCATTGACAGTGCTCCTGAACCTAAACCTGATTCAAAAACTTTGGCTCCTTGATAAATATCAGCCATCATACAAATCGGCGCCAAATCTTTTGGATATATAACCTGAGCGCCACGTGGCATTTGAATCACAAAATCTTCAAGTGTTGGACGTAGCAAAATATATTCTGCGCCCTTGGTTGAGCGAACAACCGCACCCTCTTGTTCTGAAACAATCACACTGTGTGCGAGAAAACCAGAGTGCGTGTGAAATTCACCATCTGGTTTAAGAGTGAACAGATAACGCCGTTTTTTGGCGTCAATCAACAAAACTTTTTCTCCGAAAGCAAACATTACGATCCGATTACTCGGGCGAATCTGAATCTGAATCTAAATCGGATGCCGAACTTCGCTTTTTGCCGCTCTTGCGTCCTAGGAAGAACGACGAAAGCATTGCCAAAGACGATGCGCCACCAACGAGGGCTTTCAGTTGAAGAGACTTGCTACTAACCGTGTCTTTAATGTCGTCTTGAAGCTTTTCAAGATCTGCGACTACTTCTTCTCTAGTTATTTCGTCATCTTTTTTGCTCATAATTTCTCAAGAGTTCCCTTGCGAATTCTTGATATTGCAAAAAAGAAAGCGGCGGTACATACGAGTAGCGCAACAACATAAGTAAGCCAAGACCAACTACTTGAATCTCCAAGGCCCGACGTCTGTACTAAACGTAAGATTCCGAGCGCACCCAGCACTAGACCGATGCTCAGCATCAATGCCGCAACAAGTCCGAAACCGATCCAACGACCTGCGCCTCGAATCGGCTTCAACGTCTCGGTCTTTACATACTTGAGCACGGTTTCTAAAATTTCGCCGGCGTTTTTATCGTCGGTCTTATTGCGCTCTGAAGAGTTAACTTTGAAACCAGTCACGCTCTTATTCTACGAGTTTTTGTGTGCTCTTTTGTCTGTGATTGTGTTAAGGCTGTGAGTTCGGCTTAAGAGGAAGCAGTTTGTTTACATCAATTCTTGCGTCGCCAAAGGCCAGAGCCGAAGCCAAGTTGTTCCAGATTGGTCGGTAAAAGTTCACTGTCGACACGCCTGAACCATTCATAACTAGTGAAAAGTAACTGGCGCGCCCCTCGTCAAGTGGCATCACTCCTGAGAGTGATTTGACCCCGTTCAACGTGCCCGTCTTGGCACGCATTGTTCCCGAGCCGGGACCAGTTAGAAACACATCACGCAAGGTGCCGGTCTTTCCTGCAAGTGCCATCCCAGTTGTGACTAGTCCTTCTCTTCCGTCTCGCTGAAGCAGCTCGGTCAATAATCGACATGTCAATAAGTTGCCACGGTCGAGCCCAGATGCGTCTAACAATGCAACTCCGGCACCAGGGAGACCCCACTCAGAAATTTTGTTCGCGATAACTGTCAAACCATCAACTCGTGTACCCGCACCTCTGCCGACCAAGCCAATTTCTTTGACGAGCAACTCGGCGGTGTTGTTGTCACTATTTGTCAACATTTCTGCAACAATTTCACGCATCGGTGCAGACTCAAGTGTTGCAATCGTCGGAGTATCAATTGAAGACTCTCCGATATCTGGTGAGTCTCGAACCGTGATGCCTCGCGCGGTAAGCAATTTCGTGAATTCTGAGGCTGCTGCGAAGGCAGGATTCGCTGGCTTAAGTGGCGAGCCAGAAACCGACCCGTCATTTATCATTAGCGCCCCCAGCGGGCCAGCTTCAACACTTCTAATTCCATCGCCCCAACTTGGAACATATCTTTCGCGATCGTAAACACTTTCATCGCCAACAACTCCCCCTTCGATTGACTTGATGCCGAGAGACACGAGTGCGTCAACAAGTTGTTCGACATCAGTCGGCGTCATCGTCGGATACTTCTCGGTCATCGGATAAGTGCGAGTTGTTAAGAGAGGGTCTCCAGAACCGACCAACCAAAGGTCGCCTCGGACGACGGATCCCGAAACTATGCCGAGGAGTTTTGTAGTGAATCTTCTGTCGGGACCCAGCACATCAAGTGCTACAGCACCTGTTAACAATTTCTGGTTGCTTCCCGGAACAACCGCCCCAGTTGGGTTCACTTCGATAATTGGTCGACCGTCTGTGATGACTACGAGACACGAATCCCGCGGCAAAGCGGCAACCACTTGATTTAATTTCCCTTGTACCCGACCAGCAGAAATTAAATCAATCAAAGTTTGTGGAACGCGACGAGCCGAAAGAACTGGTGTTGTCGGTGATTGCGCGAGTGGTGTTTGATTTCTCAGCGGGCGAACTTCGTCACCTGCGGCAAGAGCAACCTGCCAGACAGATAGAAGTGGTATTGCAATAACCACAGTCACGAGCAACCAAGAAATCAACAACCTTCGATTAGACATGCGACTCGAGACGTCGTCTGCTCGCGCCAAAAACGAACGAAAATTAAATTCACGCATATTTACTTTGCGTGACCTTTCGCTTTTGCATATTGGTAAACACTAGATAGAGCCCGAGCCGCTCGTTGACCATTGGCATAGCAAAGTCGACCAGTTTTTTGTACGGCTAGAACCCCCGGGTTGTTCGGGTCGGCAACACCAAGTTCGGTTGCCACGAGAATTGGTTTACCAGTCTCAATCGACAGTTCTGCGGCGACTTGGGCATATTTCTCATCTTGACCCTCGTGATAATTCACAATTCGCGCAAGCTCAAACTTGTCATAAAAAGTTCCCTCGCGCATCAAACGGGCTTGGTTTGACTGAATTCC
>JAEMTQ010000046.1:0-1601 GCA_016462185.1 Ilumatobacteraceae bacterium | reverse complement strand
TCATTTGCGTAGAAACTAAAAAACTCAGGAATGCCTACTTGAGCGGCATTTCCGGCTGACACTGCTCTTGCGATACCAACCTTGGTTTGGCGAGAGTAGTTCATAAAACTTGACACGAAATTTCCGCTTTGACTGATTAAAGAAATTGAACCACTCGGTGGATATGGTCCAACGATTTGAGCACAGAGGTTTTTTGGCGTACTGACGATTCCCTGACCATTTGGTCCCAACAGCAAAATTCCTAGTTCAGTTGCCAGAGCTTGCAGTTCTTCTTGGGCTTTTCGACCTGCATCACCTGCTTCGCCATAACCAGCTGAAGTGACATAGACGGCTCGTATTGATTTGCGAGCACAGGCCCGAAGTATTTCTAAATTTGTGCTTGCTGGCGTGCAAATGAACGCCAGGTCAACTTCATTTTCGGGAAGATCATCAACTGATGC
Organism: Ilumatobacteraceae bacterium; assembly: GCA_016462185.1. Lineage (GTDB taxonomy): Bacteria > Actinomycetota > Acidimicrobiia > Acidimicrobiales > Ilumatobacteraceae > BACL27. The sequence goes on along the minus strand of JAEMTQ010000046.1, from coordinate 1,161 downwards.
GAGACAATTAATACCGAGAACTGTTGCTTTCTCAAGATTTGTAGCGAAGATTTTTCCTGCGTAGCCAGAAGCCAAAATGTTGTGCAGGGATACGAAACCAAACTTGCCAGGGTGTGTTGACGCTCCAACCACCACAACACCGCGAGGCTCAAACAGTGACACAAAATGATCATCCGAAAGATGTTGATGATGTTCTAGCGTTTCAGCTTTGTCGAGGCTTTCTGGCTCTTGTTTAACAACAAGGGCATCTACTGCAACTAACGAACCATCTGCGCGAACTATTACTGGGTTGATATCAACTGAAATTATTGAAGGGTCATCGACGCCAGCATTCGATACCGCCACCAAGATGTCGCCAAGTTGACTTGTGTCCACAGCAGATTCACCGCGAAATTCTCGCAGTGCTGTTTGATTCTTTAATCTCGTCAGCATTTGCAGCGCACCTTGCTTGCTCAGTGGTGCTGGCGCGAAGACAATGTCACTAAATACTTCGGCGTAAATTCCGCCTAGACCGCACATTACTAAGGCGCCAAATTGGGGATCTCTCACCAAACCAACTATTAATTCGCGACGACCGCTCTCCATCTTTGCGACTAATAACGACACATCACCATCGGCTTTTGTAGTCATCTTTAATAGGTCATTTGCTGCTGTCAGTGCCTCTTCGGTATTACGAATATTGAGTCTGACCAGCCCTCGCTCAGTTTTGTGGCTAATTGCGTTTGCACAAACTTTTATCGCAACTGGAAAGCCAATCTTTGATGCAACATCGGCGGCATCTTTGGCGGATGAAACTTCGCTCTCTTGTGCAAACGTGACGCCAAACTTCTTCAAGATCTGCTTCGATGTGACTTCAGAGAGTGTCAATTGCTTCGAATTAATCACGGTGTAACAGTAGTGTGAGTTTGTGCTCGACCTCGTTCAGTTGACATTTTTATCGCTTGTCGTAGGTCTTTCTGTCACGATGCTTGCAAACCTTGGCACCACGATTTATCTTCATCGGAGTCTCGCCCACAAATCGTTGACTTTGAAAACACCACTCGCATTTCTTTGCCGATTAGGGCTTTGGCTATCAACTGGAATTCGTCCCCGTCAGTGGGTTGCTGTTCATCGCAAGCACCACGTTTTCACCGATCAAGAGGGAGATCCGCACTCGCCTGT
>JAEMTQ010000007.1 GCA_016462185.1 Ilumatobacteraceae bacterium | reverse complement strand
AAACTTTTAAAGCGGTCGTCAAAGTTGAGACAGGCAAAGAATTTCCGCAAGATCCTGCAAAACAGTTGCGCGGCGCAGTTGAAGCAGTGTTTCGTTCATGGAACGGCGCACGAGCAATTGCATATCGCGTGCGTGAAAAAATTAGCCATGACCTAGGCACTGCGGTGAACGTGCAGGCGATGGTGTTTGGTAATCGCGACAACAATTCGGGCACTGGTGTGGGTTTCACGCGCAATGCGGCAACAGGTGAAGACAAACCATACGGCGATTATTTAGTAAACGCCCAAGGCGAAGATGTTGTTGCTGGTATTCGCAACACTGAAGACCTAGATGCATTGAAGAGACAGTTTCCTTCGGTGCACAAAGAATTGTTGGCAATCTTTGATCGTCTCGAGCGCCACTATCACGACATGTGCGATACCGAATTTACGATTGACCAAGGCAAGTTGTGGATGTTGCAGACTCGTGTCGGCAAGCGCACGGGTGCCGCAGCGTTGAAGATGGCGGTCGACATGACTGCTGGTTCGGGAAGCGGCAAACAGTCGTGGAAGATCACCAAAAAAGAAGCGCTGATGCGAGTCAACGCCGAACACTTGGACCAGGTGTTGCATCCGCAATTTATTAATAAGTCGAAAGCGCTGACAAAAGGTTTGGCGGCGTCACCAGGTGCTGCAGTCGGCAAGGTTTATTTCACTGCCGATGATGCTGAAGCGGCAGCCAAGAGTGGCGAGGCCGTAATTTTGGTGCGCAGCGAAACGAGCCCAGAAGACGTGCACGGCATGATGGTGGCAAAAGGAATTTTGACATCGCGTGGTGGACTTGTAAGTCACGCAGCAGTAGTTGCTCGTGGTTGGGGAACACCCGCAATTGTGGGCGCAGACTCGGTGCAGATTGAAGGCAAGACTTTTAAAGTTGGCGATGTTGTTGTGCGTGAAGGCGATGTAATTTCGCTCGATGGCACGACTGGCGAAGTGATGGTCGGAGAAATGCAATTGACCGCCGCCAAACCAACAAAAGAGTTTGAGACGATTTTGAAATGGGCTGATGAGTTTCGCAAGGGCAAACTTGCAGTGCGTGCGAATGCCGACACTGCAGACGATGCGCTGAAAGCACGTGAGTACGGCGCTGAAGGCATTGGTTTGTGCCGAACTGAGCACATGTTCTTGGCGCCAGATCGTTTGCCGGTTGTGCGTCGCATGATTTTGGCAAATACGCCTGCTGAAGAAGCTGCAGCGCTTGAAGAATTGCGTGTGGTGCAAAAAGAAGACTTCGCTTCGCTGTTGCGTGCGATGTCTGGCTTGCCGGTGACAGTGCGTTTGCTTGATCCGCCGCTTCACGAGTTCTTGCCACGAGTTGATGAACTTGAAATTAAGGCCGCAACGACTGGTCTAGACGAACAAGAACGCAAGTTGTTGCGCGCGGCGCACGATTGGGCAGAGGTTAATCCGATGCTTGGTACTCGTGGTGTGCGACTTGGTGTTGTGAAGCCAGGTTTGTATGCAATGCAGGTTCGTGCGTTGATGCAGGCCGCCGATGAAGTTGCAGCCGAGGGTTACGAGCCGGTTGTCGAAGTGATGATTCCGTTGACGGTGACTCGCGAAGAGTTGGCGTTGGCGAGATCGTGGGTTGAGGCTGTGCTTGTTGAGTATGCGACACGTCCGAAAGTGAAAGTTGCAGGGCGAGCCAAGAAAGTTACGCGTCCGAAGGTAACGATCGGCACGATGATTGAGACACCTCGCGCGGCGTTGCGCGCCGACGAGTTGGCAGAGCATGCCGACTTCTTCAGTTTCGGCACCAACGACTTGACGCAGATGACTTTTGGTTTCTCGCGCGATGACGTTGAGAGCCGAATGATGCCTGCGTATCTTGAGGCAGGTTTGCTCAAGCGAAACCCGTTTGAGACGATCGACCAGACCGGCGTCGGCGAACTCGTTGAGATTGCTGCCAAGCGCGGTCGCAAGGCCAAGCGCAAGTTGAAACTTGGTGTGTGCGGTGAACACGGCGGCGACCCAGAGTCGATTGCGTTGTTCTATCGCGCTGGCCTCGACTATGTTTCGTGCTCGCCATACCGAATTCCGATTGCTCGCCTTGCCGCGGCGCAATCAATAATCGGTGGCCTCAAAACCGAAACCAAGTAATTAAAACTTCAATTAATTTGTTGAAGCTTGATTCTGGTCATCAAATTGTCGTAGTGTGTGTCCATAGCCCGACTTGCCTGATGGCAAGCGATAATCGGGGGAAGTAAAACCGAAACAAAAGGTTTTGGTTCATCACCCGAAAGGTCGAGGCAAAATACACATGCTTAATATGTTGATAGCAGCAGAGAGCGACAAAGCGAATTTCGTAGATGTAGTCATCCCTTCGTGGGGTTGGCCGATGTTGTTGATCGTCATCGCAGGTGCACTGCTGGTCGACTTGCTTGTATTCCATCGCAAAGCCCATGTCATTGGCATTCGTGAAGCAGCAATTGAAAGCGCCGTGTGGATCAGCCTCGGTCTGGCGTTCACGGGTGTTATTTATGCAATGTTCAATGGTCAAGGCGAAGGCTCTGCTTCAGCAATCGAGTATCTCTCGGGTTACTTGATTGAAAAGAGTCTCTCAATCGACAACGTTTTTGTTTGGGCGATGATTTTTGCGCACTTCAAAGTTCCGCGTGAATATCAACATCGAACACTATTTTGGGGAATCTTCGGCGCGTTGGTACTTCGATTCGTGTTCATCATCGTCGGTGTTGCAGTCATCACGCGCTTTCAGTTCTTGTTGGTCGTGTTCGGTGTGTTCTTGATCTATACCGGCGTCAAAATCTTCAAGGCGGGAGACGAAGAGAGCAACCCTGCCGACACTCGCACGATGAAGCTGTTCCGCAAGTTTGTGCCTTCGGTTGATCACTACGACGGTCAAAAGATGTTCACCATGCACAACGGTCATCGCATGGCGACGCCACTTTTGGCTGTGCTGGTATTGATCGAAGTTTCTGACGTGATTTTCGCCGTTGACTCGGTGCCAGCAGTTTTGGCCGTAAGCCGCGAACAATTCATTGTCTTCGCATCAAACGCGTTTGCGATTCTCGGCCTTCGAGCCCTCTATTTCTTGCTTGCCGATATGCGCGAACGGTTTGTGTTTATGCCACACACAATTTCGATGCTCCTGATTTATGTCGGTGTCAAGATGACGATCTCGATTTGGTATCACATCCCAGTTCCGCTTTCTTTGGGGATAATTATCGGGGTGCTGACAATCGGTATCGTCGCGTCGGTGGTTCACGACCGTCGCAAAAAAGCCTAGATAACACTCATCAACTAGCCTTCGCCTGTGGCGATTGCTGATACAGACATTGAAAGACTGCGGGAGACCGTCTCGATAGTCGATCTGATTCAGGGCTATGTCCAGTTGCGTCGTGTCGGACGAAATTGGGTTGGGTTGTGCCCATTTCACGCAGAGAAGTCTGGTTCGTTCAATGTTCGCGAAGAGACGCGACGCTACAAATGTTTTGGTTGCGGGGCGTCAGGAGATGTTTTCAAGTTCATCCAAGAAATTGAACACCTTGACTTCGTTGGTGCGATAGAGAACATCGCCGGAAAGTCGGGCTACCAACTCACTTATACATCGGGTGGTCAGAGCAAAGACCGTCAACGCTCAAAACAATTGACCGAAATCATGAGCCAGGCTGTTGAGTGGTATCACAATCGATTGTTGACCGCGCCTGATGCGCGTGTGGCGCGCGACTATTTGCGTGAGCGCGGATTGTCGGGAGATGTGGCGCGCGAATTCAAAATTGGTTGGGCGCCCGACGACTGGGATGCATTATCGCGCGACATCGGAGTGTCGGTTGATCTGTTGCGTGAAACCGGCTTAGGTTTCATCAACAAGCGCGGCAAAGCACAAGACTCATTTCGTGCACGAGTGATGTTTCCGATTTTTCGCGATTCGGGTGAGCCAGTCGCATTCGGCGGAAGAGTTTTGCCCGGAAGTAAAGATCCAGCAAAGTATAAAAACTCACCTGAGACGGCGATCTATGCGAAGTCGAAAACTCTCTACGGTTTGAATTGGGCGAAAGCAGAGATTGTTACCGCCGATGAAGTAATTGTTTGTGAGGGCTACACAGACGTGATCGGGTTTCATCGCAGCGGAGTGCGACGTGCGGTTGCAACTTGCGGCACGGCATTGACTGAAGATCACGTTCGCTTGCTCAAACGATTTGCCAAAAAAGTTGTGCTTGCGTTTGATGCCGACAACGCGGGGCAAGGTGCAGCCGAAAGATTTTATGAATGGGAGCAGCGCTACAAAGTCGAAGTGGGGGTTGCGCATTTTCCGCAGGGCAAAGACCCGGGCGACTTGGCGAATTCTGATCCTGGCTCGTTGGCCAAGGCAGTTGAAACAGCCCAGCCATTTTTGGGTTTCCGTTTGCAACGTGTGCTTGACGCTGGTTCGGTGGCGACTCCCGAGGCGCGATCACGCACGGCCGAACAAGCGATGGCGGTGATCAACGAACACCCAGATACGAACGTCAGAAAAATCTACGCAGGACAAGTAGCGACACATGTTGGTATTCCTGTTGCAGATTTGGTGAAACTCGCCGAGCGGCGCACTCGCAACCCATCGGTGACGATCGCTGCTACACCGATGAATCGGCGCGGTGATTCGGCCGAGTTTGTCGTTTTGGCTTTGATGTTTTCTCATTGGGATGAAATTGCCAACTGGCTTTCCGAAGCGCTGTTCTTAGACGACGTGCATCGTCGTGCGTACCTTGCGGTGGGCGCTGCGCTCGGTGACGTGGCTCAGTCGCTTGAGAACGCCGACCCAGATGCACGCGAAGTTTTAGAGCGTGCAGCCGTTGCTGACGTTGAGTCACAGCCAGTTCGTGAAGCATGGAACTTGCTGGCTGCCGCCGTTCGGCGTGAACTTGCACATCGAGTGACGGTGAGTGACCCAGAACAAATTCAAATTGATCGCTCGGCGCGACTGTTGCTCGAAAATCTAGACACGCCGAATGTGGCAGAATCTGCAGCAGAGCAGTTACTCGGTTGGTTGAACGGTCGGGTTGGGGAGCACGAATGACATCATCGGCGTCAAAAGACAGCCTTGGGTCTGACTCGGTTCGTTTGTACTTAAACGAGATCGGTCAAGTTGATTTATTGACCGCTGATGAAGAAAAAGATCTTGGTAAAAAAATCAAGGCTGGCATCGATGCACAGCAACAGCTGAATACAACACATAGTGCATTAGATTTTTCTGAGCGGCGAAGGCTGCAACGAGTAGCCAAAGATGGCGAGAAGGCTAAAGACCACATGGTGCGCGCGAACCTGCGCCTTGTTGTATCGGTTGCCAGGCGTTATGACCGAAAAGAATTGCAACTTGCCGACCTGATTCAAGAGGGCAACATCGGTTTGATGCATGCTGCCGATAAATACGACTATGAAAAAGGCTTCAAGTTCTCAACTTATGCAACGTGGTGGATTCGTCAATCCATGACGCGTGCGTTGGCCGATCAGGGTCGCAACATTCGCATACCGGGCCACATGATGGAGATCGTCAATCGAGTTCAGCGTGCCGAACGAGATCTGACCGCCGAACTCGGACGCCTGCCAACACCAGAAGAAGTCGCGTTGCGCAGCAGTTTGACTGTCGAAAAACTTTTAGACGTCATGCAATTGGCGATTCCGACAACGAGTCTTGATGCGCCAGTCGGCTACAACACCGATGACTTGACTGTCGGCGACACGATTGCCGATAGCGACCAAAACGATCCACTGGGTTCGACAGAGCGCGCACAGTTGCGCGAAGCAGTTGAAAAGACATTGGGAGATTTACCTGATCGCGAAAAAGAAATCGTGGCGATGCGTTTTGGTATAGGTCAGTTTGATCGCATCTTTACGCTTGAAGAAGTTGCCGACAAAATGAAGGTGACACGCGAGCGAGTGCGCCAAATTGAACAAAAGACTTTGGCTAGGTTGCGCCACCCGCACAACAGTGCGAATTTGCGCGCGTTTTTAGACCAAGAGTAATTGGCGAATAATTGGCAAATAATTAGCTTTTAACTAGTTATTTCGTCAGGTCGACGACAGGCTCCCATTTGCGCGAAGTCCATGAATTGATTAGAGCCTGTTGCACGCTGACAACATCGACTGCTTCTTTGAATCCAGGCGTGTAGCGCTCAGATGAAGTGAGGCAATTCATGAAGTTGAGGTCTTCGATTGCTACAAGGTCTTCGAAGCCGATTGCATTGGCCATGCCTGGCGCAAACGCACCATGAAACGGAAAGCGATCTCCGCCAAAGATTGTTTTGTAGCCCGTGTTGACACCGTCTTCTCGTTTGTAGAACTGCAGTTCGTTGATCTTTTCAAGATTCCAAGAAAGAGCGCCTTCGGTGCCGTAAACCTCAAAAGCATTTTGGCTTTCTGGGCCGACCATCGATCGGCTTGTTTCAAAAGTGCCAGTCGCACCATTTTCGAAACTGCAGAGCATCGACGCGAAGTCTTCGTTTTCGACTTCGCCTTTCGGGTCGCTCGCAGAGCCACGACCATAGTGACTGGCTGCGCCAGTCGGCAACGGGCGATGCGTAATTGTGTTGGCTTTCATGCCGGTCACTTCTTTGATTCCTCCGACCAAGAAGTGGGCGAGCGAAACAGAGTGACTCAAGATGTCGCTGGTAACGCCGTAGCCGGCTTGAGCAAATTTGAATCGCCATGTGAGCAGACCAAGTTCATCGCTGCCATACATCGACAAGAATCGACCGCGATAGTGAGTGACTCGACCGATCGCGCCGCTTTGAATTAACTCACGAGCATGAATCACGAGTGGTGACCATAAATAGTTGTAGCCAACACCCGTCGCAGTCGAGTGCTTTTGGGCGATCTTGTATGCCTCAACTGTTTGTGCCGGTGTGCCGCCGATTGGTTTCTCACTAAAGATTGCTTTGCCAGCGGCTGCTGCGGCGCTGATCATCGGCACGTGCAACATGTTTGGTGCCGTCACCCAAACTGCATCAACATCTTTTGCTGTAACGGCTTCTTCAAAACTTGAAACTGCACGAGCAAAACCAAAGTCGTTGACGGCGCGATCACGACGGCTCTGCTCGGTGTCGGCACAAACTACGAGTTCTGGTTTGAACTTTGCATCTGGAAACAACGACGGGATACGTAATGCAGCACGGCTGTGCGCCTGACCCATCCATCCAAGACCTAGAACTGCAATGCCGATTCGTTGTTTCATATTTGTCTCCGTTGTTGTTGATTAATTATTGACTCGACCTTTTGCCGAAGTCATCGGTACACGCGCATCTAGTTTCTGGGTTTTCCATGCGTCGCGAATCCAGTGATGGCTCGGGTCGTCGCAGAACGCCATTGTGCGATCTTCGGCGGGGCCTGCCAATACGTTGAGAAAATACATCGGATATTCGGGTGCGGCGATTGAAGGCCCGTGATAACCCGCGGGCAAAATATAAACGTCGCCGTCACTCAGGGTGATTGTGTCGTCGACTTTTTTGTCAACCGTGTATGCGTGAAAGTATCCGCGACCTTCGGCGTCACCATGGTCTGAAAGTTGTTTACCGATTCTGAAGTAATAAATTTCTTCGTTCATGTTTGGGCAACCTGCAATACCGTCGTGGCGGTGCGGAGGCCACGACGACCAGTTGCCACCAGGAGTTAGCACTTCACAGATGATGATTCTGTCTGCGCCTTGAAACGAGTCGGGAGTGGCGATGTTGTTGACTTGGCGAGTCGCAAAACCAGCGCCACGTGGCTCGACTGGCACCGAACTTGCCATGCCGTGGTGTGCGGCAAATTCTTTTGTGGCGATCGCCGTGCACACAGCAACCTCACCACTTTGAGCAGACAAAGAAAACTTAGAACCGAGTGGCGCATAAAACCAGTCGGCGACAGCGGCGAAGACGCCAGGTCGACCAGCGAGACCGTATTTTTTGTCATTCAAGTGAACATCGACCGAAAGACTTGAAAGTGGCACGATGACTGCTTCGCGATTGCCAAGGTCGATTTCGACTTGTTTCGTGCTTGTCGAAAAGTCATAGACATCGATGCCGCAGTAAGTCCAACCTGCGGTCTTGACGTCAAGCGCGAGAGGCTGGGTCGGCGTGGCAAGTGATCCGTTTGGAAAATACCAACTCGATGTCGCAGTCATAAATTTATTTGCTCAAGCCATGCACGAGACTTGCGGCTCGGCTAATTGATTTTTCGACGTCATCGTCATATGGAAAGAGTAACGGTCGCCCTGCGACGAGCCCGATCACATTTGGAATTTTCAGGGCTCCGGCCCATTCGTCAAATGTTGCATTGAGGTTTTCGCCCGGATCGCCGCCGAGCAAGAGAATCGGCAAAGTTGTGGAGTCGCGCAAAGAGGTGTGGCTCGTCCACGCTGGCAACTTGAGCCAGGTGAAACCTGAATATGACCCAAGACCTGAAGCAATCGAAATAATTTTGTCAAGTCGGTCTGTCGAACGATCGAGTGCGGGCATTCCTGCTGCATCTTTTATATACGGCAGTGGTTCGACGAGACAGACGATTTCTCGTTCAGCGAGCAGTCGCATCGCCTCGACGACGTATTCAATGGTGCGGCCCACGCCTGCATCAGTATTTTCGATTCGTAACAAAACTTTGCCGGCATCAAGCCCAAGTGAAGCGATGTGGTCGGCATCGTATGCAGTCATCGGATCGTCAAGCCCCCAAGTTGAACCCAGGTAGCCGCCTCGATTCATCGTGCCAAAAACAAGTTTTGATTCAAGCGCGCCAAGCCATGCAAGTTCTTCGATGATGTCGGCGCTCGCCAAGACTCCGTCGACTAACGGGTTGCTAAGACTGCGCATCAGTCTGTCGAGCAAAGACTTGCGGTTTGCAATTGCAAATGGATCGTTTGATGCAGCGATAATGCCACGCGCGGTGTGATCGGCGGCGACGATTAGAAGGCGACCATCTTTGCCGATCATCTTTCGTCGGCGACGGTTGACAAGTGCTTTTTTGAATGATTCTGGGTGGCGCAGTCGCGCATCGATCAAACTTTTGTATTTTTCGTCGGTCAACATTTGATTGGCTTCTGTTCTGTTTCTAAATTTAGATTTTTTGTTGGTCAGAGATAAACGAGCGTAAAACTTGTTCGGTTGGCATCGCATCGGCGCAGGTGAGTTTCGTTGCGACGTATGCACCCGCCGCATTGGCAAACTCGCCGATTTCTCTTACCGTCCAGTTATTGAGCAGACCATGGGCGAGAGCGCCACCAAACGCATCGCCAGAGCCGAGACCGCAAACAAGTTTGATCTTGCAGGGCGCAATGCGAATTCTTTCTTCAGCGGTTGCCAGCATCACGCCGTCAGCTCCAAGTTTGACGATTGCAAGCGAAACGCCGTCACCAAGAAATTTGTCGGCGATTTGGTCAGGGTCAGTCAGCCCGATCGCCATTTCGCATTCGGTGCGATTGCCGACTACAACCGAGCAGTTTGCAATTGCGGCTCTTGCAGCCACGCCAGCATCTTGCATAGATGACCAGAAACTTGGTCGGTAATCGAGGTCGATGACCGTGTGTTTTTTGCGTCCGCGTTGTTCGAGCCACTTGAACGAAGATTTCGCCGTCGCACCCGTCGAAAGTGCGCATCCGCTCATCCAAAAGACGCCACAGTTTTCAATTAGATCTTGCGGCACTGATGCTGAATCAATAGTCGTGTCGGGAGCATTTGGTTGTCGATGAAAAATCAATTTTGGATCTTCTGGTGGGTCGAGGGCTGCAAGTACAACGGGTGTCAAACCATTTGGCTCGGTCGAAACATATGTCGTGTCGACACCCCAACTTTTTAGTTTTTCAACTATGTATTTACCGAGGGGATCGGCACCAACTTTTGTCAGCAAGACGGTTTTGTTGCCGAGTTTTGCTGCCGCGACAGCGACATTGCTTGGACTTCCGCCAACGCTTTTAGAAAAAGTTTGGTCGCCACCAAATGATGCGCCAGCTTCGACGCCATAGAGGTCAACGCTCACTCGACCGACGGTCACAACTGTATTTTTCACCAAGGTGAGTTTACGCAAAGGTCTTCGATTTCTTTGAATCTAAACAAATAGCGACTAGTTTGCGTGCATGCGAATTGCGGTTTTTGGTGCTGGCCGAATGGCAGAGATACGCATTGAAGACATGGTCAAAGACCCGCGCATCACCGAGATTGCCGTAATCAATCGATCGCCTCAACCCGCCGAGGCATTGAAGTCAAAATTTGGCGTCACAGTCTTGGCCGAGAAAGATTTCAAACCCGAAGATTTTGACTCGTATGTAATTACGACCGGAACTTCGCATCATGCGACCGCGCTTGACCTAGTTGTCGGCCCAAAGCGCAAGATTTTATGTGAAAAGCCGATTGCGCTCGAACTTAAAGATACTGACGATGTGCTTGAGCGAGCACGTATAGCTGGTGCAGAAATTCAAGTTGGGTTTCAACGCAGGTTTGATCCGCCGATTGCAAAGGCAAAGCAATTAATTGCCAGTGGGTCAGTCGGCACTTTGTATCATCTTCGTTTCATGTCGAATGACATCAATCCGTCGTCACGAGAATTTTTGGCAGGCAGTGGTGGAATTTTCCGCGACCTACATGTTCATGACTTCGATTTGGCTGAGTGGTTGTGCGACGAGCCGATCGCCGAGGTTTATGCATCACGCCGGGTTCGAGAGTTTCAACAGTACGCCGAGTTCGAAGATGGCGATGTTGCGCTGATTCACGCAACAACCGAGTCGGGTGTGCAGATAAGTATTTCAGGAACCAGACACGATCCGCGTGGGCATGATGTTCGCTTCGAGATTTTTGGGTCAAAAGATTCGATAAGCGCTGGTTTTGCGCCGAGAACCCCGCTGAATTTGCTCGACCCCGGTGTTGCTCTGAGCACGACGCCATACACGGGTTTCGTAGATCGATTTCGCGAAGCATTTCGTGAGGAGACCAAGGCGTATCTCGAATGGATTTCTGGTAATCGCGAGAATCCATGTCCGCCGAGCTCTGCTCGCAGTGGCATCTGCATCGCGATCGCTTGCGAAATTTCGGCACGTGAAAAGCGCGTTGTGAAAGTTGCTGAAATTCGAGGCTCATGAGCCGCTTGAAGATTGCCCTAATTGGTTTGGGTCGAATGGGCCGCGTTCATGCGCAGGCTCTCGCGAAGTCGAAAACGATAGAAGTTGTCGCTGTTGCCGATACTTCAGAGCAGTCGTTGAGTTTCGCAAAGTCGTTGTTTGGTGACATCACTACGTTTACTGACTTCAACGATGCAATGCGAAATAGCGGGGCACAGAGTTGTCTGATTGCATCGCCGACACCGTTACATCCGCAAATGGTGCAGGTCGCCCTCGAAAATAATCTGCATGTGTTGTGTGAAAAGCCACTCGCACTTGATGTTGACGTTGCGATAAAACTTGCCGAATCGGCTGAAGCCAAAAAGTTAGTTTTGCAGTTGGGGCATTGGCGCCGTTTTTCGCCACCCTGGGCCACGGCGAAGAAGCTTCTTGACGCTGGGGCGATTGGTCGGCCGATAATGATTCGCCTGTCTCAGTGGGACGCAAACTCGCCACCGGCAAGTTTTTGTGACGTAACAGTTAGCGGTGGTTTGGCAATTGATTGTGGGGTGCACGAATACGATCTCGCAGAGTGGTTTTTTGACAAACCAGTTCGCGCCGTGCGCGCATGGAATCTGTCATTGGTGGAGCAATCACTGAAGTCTGTCGGGGATGTTGACAATCTCTGTGCCGTGCTTGAGTTTGACGACGATTGCACTGCCTTTGTTGATCTCTCACGCAACTGTCGCTACGGCGATGATGTTCGAACAGAGATTTTAGGAAGTGACGGTGCACTGTTTATCGATCTTTTGCCCACCGGTCGAACCCGGCTCGGAACAAACGACGGTGTCGTCGAAGTGGCTAACTCACAAGTTGTTGATGCCACCGCGGCAGGAATTGAAAACCAACTAGATGCTTTTGCCAAGGCTGTCGCCGAGGGAAGCTCGAAGAATATTCCGAATGGTCATGCAAGCGCTCGTTCAACAAAAATTGGCCATGCGGTGATTGCAGCCGCCAAGAGCACCGAACGAATTGTGGTCTGAGGTGTACGAAAATTTTGCCGGCACGATTGTTCTGCATCAAGACGACGTCGGCATGTGTCACGGCGCAAACACAGCGTTCAAAGAGTTGTCAAAGTTGGGTTCAATCACGAGCGGTTCGGTGATGGTGCCGTGCCCATGGTTTGCCGAGGCAGCATCAATGGCTGCTGCAGATTCTTCGCTCGACTTGGGTGTGCACTTGACGCTCACCGCAGAAAAGCAGTTTTATCGTTGGCGACCACTCAGCAACGCCACGAAATCTAGCGGGCTCGTTGATGACGAGGGATACATGTGGCGCGACGTAACTTCGGTTCGCAAAAACGCCAATCTCGAAGCAGTCAATCTTGAACTTCGAGCACAATTAGATTTTGCGCTCGGTTCGGGTTTTGATGTAACTCATCTAGACGCACACATGGGTGCAACTTTTGCTCCAGAGTTTTGTTCAATTTATATTGCGCTAGGCGTTGAATACATGCTGCCAATTCTGATCACTAAAAAACTTTCGCTATATGGACCAAATAATCACATCGTTGGTGTCACTGATGAGCAATTCGACGAGTTCGTTAAATCGGCTCAAGCCAACAACATGCCGATCTTTGATCGGGTTTTAGAAACAAATTTCTCTCGGCCGGCAAAGACAGAGTTAGCCGACGATGCCTATCAGCAGATGTTCACTCGAGATACAACTGGTTTGACTTTTGCAGCGTTGCACCCGAATGCCCCTGGTGAAGTCGAAGTGATTGAACCAGACCAGTTTCACGTGCGCACACGAGAGTATGAGATATTTAGGTCGGCAAACTATTTGAAATGGATCAGTGAAAAGAAAGTAAAACCAATTGGAATGCGCGAGATTCGTGATCGAATGCGGAGCGCTATTTCGGCGAATTAATTAGGCTCTTTTTGAAACATGCTCAGAAATGCCGAAACTATTAGTTATTAGTTTCGTGGCGATAAAGACGGTTGCAGCAGTCGCCGCCAAGAAAACTGGAAACGTCCAAACTCCGACACGTTCCAAAAATTGACCAGCGAGCCACGGCAAAGTCGTCGAGCTGATTCCTGCAGTTCCGACTATTCGTGCAGTCATTTTTCCGGATAACGAAGTTCGATTGCCGATGAACCCGAACATCAGCGGAAATTGTGGAGCCGCTGCAATTCCGTAGATCAGCGCGCACGGCAATAAAAGAGAATCAAAACGCAAGTAGAGCAAAGCGCAAGTTGCAATATTTAACAAGGCGCCAATCTGAATTGCCAAGATTCCGTGGCTTTTGCGGGCGAGAAAAACTGTGGCGAATCGACCGAGCATGAAACCGATCCAATAAGTTGAGGTGAGAATTGCGGCCTCAGTCTTGGAAAGTCCGGTCTTGACCCCGTAGGTGTAGATCCAAGTTACAAAGACGACTTCAAGGGCGACATAGGCCAAAAAGAACATCACGATGAGCGCGATTTGTTTCTTTGAGATATCGGTTTCATTCTCTCTTTTTTCAAGATGTGGGTCGACTGGCGCGCGATGCGCCAACACGATTACAGCGACCGTGGCGATTGCGCTGGCAGAAAACCAATAGGCGATTGCTGCGTCACCGCGAATCGCATCTGAGGCGCGAACGATTAACGGGCTCACGATTGCGCCCACACCAAACATCGTGTGCATCAGGGCGAGACGAGGTCCGACTCTGTCTCGTAGTTCCCAGACGATCAAAGTGTTGCAACCCACGTCTGAAGTTGAAACAGCAGCCCCGAACAACAAAAACATCAGAGCAAGAACAAGACGTGCTGAAACGAACGGCACCAGGGCAAAACATCCAGCAGAAATAAGGAGTGCACTGCCGATTAGACGATTGCCCATACCGCGGTCATAGCCACGGGCAAAAATCTGCGTGCCAATGACGTAGCCGAACCCGTATGTCACGAGCACGAGGCCAATTGATGCCAGGTCTACGCCAACTTGGTCGGCGAGAAGTGAAATTGATGGACCAACAAGCCCAAAAGAGAGACCAACTACGAGAAAGACGCCGAAGTATGCGCGGTGCGAGCGCGTGTTTTGGGGAGATTCGACGACTGCACTCACTTAGTGCAGGCTACGGGCTTTGCTGTTCTTGAATCGGGATTTGAATTTAACGAATCAACAAGTGCGCTGGCGGCTTCAACCCGTGTGGCCCAAGTGCGATTATTTGTGATTCGACTCGTCGACCATACAACGCCAATAATTTCACCGTTTTTGTTAACGAGTGGCCCGCCCGAATTGCCGACTTCAACTTTGACTTCTGCTTCAATGCCGAGTCGAGTTGTTTTTTCTTTGAGGTAGATGTCCTCGGTGTTGATCTTTAAGCGGCGTTGAATTTTTGCTTTACGAACAAACTGTTGTTGATCGTTGAAGGCGACGAAAAAAGCGTCTTCGCCGGCAGTCGCTTGGCCAAAAACTAATGGGGGCAGGCGCAGATCACTTGGCTTTGAACTGATTTTCAGCAATGCGAGATCTTGCGCAGTGTCAATCGCGACGATTTTCGCTTCAAATGTTTCACCGTTAATCGTTGTGATCTGACTTGAGGTTTGACCGGCCACGCCGTGGGCAACTGTCAAGATCAGTTGCCCGTCGATGACCGTGCCGACGCTGCGAGTCGGTGCAGTGCGACAGCCTGAAGAAGTAATTAGAACAACAGACTCAAAGTTGCGTTGCGGCTTGCTGGTTTGTGCATAAATGAAAACCGTCGCAGCAGCAAGCATGCCGAAGAGTGTGAGCGAAATGATTTTGAGCCTGATTTAGAAAAACTTAGTAGATCGCAGATGTTTCTACTAGTTTGAAGGTGCTAACCAAATTATCGCTCACAAATTATCGAAAGCAGAAAATGTCAAACACATCGTCTAAAACCAAAGTTTCAGTTGTTGATCGCCTTGTTGGCAACCCTATTTCGTGGGGTGTGTGCGAGGTTCCTGATTGGGGTTTTCAACTTGATGCGCGCATCGTGCTTGGCGAAATGAAAGCAGTTGGTCTCAAAGCAACCGAGCAAGGCCCCGTTGGTTATCTCGGCAATACTCCGCAAGAAGTTTCAAGCGTTGCAAATGAATTCGGTTTGCCGATAGTTGGTGCATTCGTACCTTTGATCATGCACGACTTGGCGCAACGCGATGCGATGCGCAAAGCAGCGCACTTCTCAGCAAACTTGTTGAGCGAAACTGGAAAAGGTTTTTTCATTACTGCAGTCGTCGTCGACGAAGGTTGGGGAAAGCGGTTCAAACTTTCGGATGCTCAGTGGCAAGCGATGTTTGACGGTTTCACAGAAATTGATGAAATTTGCGCTAGCTATGGCATTCGCCAAGTTTTACATCCGCATTTGAACACACTCGTTGAAACACAAGACGACGTGAATCGCGTGGTCGCAGGTTCAAATGTACGTTGGTTGCTTGACACTGGACATATGTTGATTGGCGGAACTGACCCAGTTAAGTTCGCGCGTGAAAACTTCTCACGTATCGATCACTTTCATGTGAAAGACGTAAAAATGGAAATTGCAAAACGATTTTTGGCTGGTGAAATCACATTGATGGAAGCGACTCGAGATGGTGTCTTCTGTGCTGCTGGTGATGGTGATGTGAAAATTGCTGAAGCGATCGAAGTGATGGAGTCGAATGGTTATGAAGGTTGGTATGTCTTAGAGCAAGACATGGCGATTGTTGGTGACCAGCCGCGAGACGCAAAGATCTCTACAGCGGGAGTTCGCCGCAGCATTAGTTTTCTTGCCCAACTCAAGTAACTGAATCAATCACTGGTTCGGCTCGGCGCGGCTTGGCCGAGCGCTTGTCAGATGGGCATCGATGTCGTCAGCTGGGCATTGAACTGATGAAATAGCCAAAATTATGGGTTTTTTATGCCCTGGCGACTTGTCAGACCCGTTTCAGTCCACTACCTTTGGCAAGGCAGGAAAATCCTGTGCGTTAAGTAAAACAACCATAAGGGGAAAATAAATGAAGATTCGCAAAACATGGGGAGCCGTCCTTGGTGCATCAGCACTCTTGGCGCTCGCCGCTTGTGGCGGTTCGTCAGATTCAGCATCAGAAGATGCAGTATCAGAGGACACAGCTGAAGTTACAGCAGGAGAAGACATCACAATCGCAGTTATCACTCACGGTGATGACGGTGTGTTCTGGTCAGTAGCTCAAAAGGGTGCTGAGGCTGCAGGTGCAGCACTTGGAATCACAATGAACTACCAAGGCGCAAACAACAACGCACAAGATCAAGCTCAAATGATTGAGCAAGCAGTAACCGACGGTGCCGCTGGTATCGCCGTTTCACTTGCTGATCCAAAAGCTCTTGAAGGTGCACTTAAGAAAGTTGTTGATGCAGGAATCCCGTTGATCACTTTGAACTCAGGTTCAGACTTGTTCAAGGGACTCGGCGCGATCACACACGTAGGTCAGGACGAAACAATTGCTGGCCGTGGTGCTGGTGAGCGTTTGAAGGCCGCTGGTGGAACTGTAATGCTTTGCGCAAAGCAAGAGCAGAGCAACGTTGCACTCGAGACCCGTTGTAACGCAGCAGCCGAGACATTCGGTGGAAAAGTTATTCAGATCACAACTTCAGGTGACGCAGACCGCGTTGCTCAGCAAGCTGAGATCAAAGCAGCGATGGATGCAGACGCATCAATCAACGCTTTCCTTGGAACTGGCCCAGTTATCGCAGTTGACGGCGCAAATGCAGCCGCTGAACTCGGTCGCGTAATGCCAACCGGTGGATTTGACCTTTCAACAGAAATTCTTGAATACATCAATTCAGACAAAATGACATTCACGATTGACCAACAGCAATTCCTTCAGGGATACCTTGCTGTTGTGTTCCTCTACCTCAACATCACCAACAAGAACACCGTTGGTGGCGGATTGCCAGTAATGACAGGTCCAGGATTTGTTGACAAGTCAAACGTTGTCGCAGTTCAAGAACTTGTTGGCAAGGGAACTCGCTAATTAGTTAGTTGTTCTAATCGCAAGTTGGTTCGCCCATTCAGCAATGGGTGGGCGAACCAACCCGATCAGATTGTTTGTAAGTGTTTTGTGTTTGAGTAATTTTGTTTATTGATGCTGGGGGCAAGAGCGTGAGTGAAGTTGATGGCCTGACGCCAACCAAAACTGGTGATGAACGAATCACCTACCGTGGCCCGATCAAAAAGCTCTTAGTTTCACCAGAAATTGGCGCGCTTATTGGCGCCGTGGTTGTGTGGGCGTTCTTTTGGGGCAATGGCGACAAGTTTGGCACCGCTGGAAGCACCGCAAACTTTTTAGACGTGGCGGCGCCACTCGGCATCATGGCTGTTGCTGTTTCGCTATTGATGATTGGCGGCGAGTTCGACTTGTCGGCCGGAGTAATGACAGGCGCAAGCGGCGTGACGATTGCGCTGATGGCCAAATATTTTACTGATGGTGGCATTTCGCTTTGGGTGTGCATACCGGCAGCGTTTCTGTTGGCAGGTTGCGTGGGTTGGTGGAACGGCTTTCTAGTCAACCGAACTGGTTTGCCCAGTTTCATCGTGACATTGGGATCTTTCTTTGTAATCAAGGGCGCAAACTTGGTTTTCTCGAAGCGAATCAACTCGCTTGTAAACGTCTCTGATGTTGACAAAGCGCACGGCTATAAGTTTTTCAAAGCAGTTTTGGGTGGCGAGAACAAATTCGGAGATATGAAATACCGCGACATCATTTTCATCGTTGGCGGCATTTTGTTTGCAGTGCTAATGATTTTGGGATTCATCGAGCAATCTCTTGTTCGCAAGCAATCAATTTCGGCTTCTGACTTGATTGTTTCGTTGATTGGTGTAGCAGGGGCGACGTTCGGAGTAATGACACTGCATCGAACCGACTCGGTAAATGGCAACACTGTGGCCGGAGTAGTCGGTCTGATCGGCACAGTATTAGCCATTGTGTTTTATGCACGCGCAAGATTTGAAAAACGCGAGAAGATTGCCGGAGGGTTCCCACCAGCAGCAAAGACTCTGTTGTTGCTCGGAATTCTCGGAACCGCCGTTGCGTCGCTGACTGGTCAGTTGTTTGATCGCAACGAAGAGCGAGTGATGCTGCAGTGGATGCCTACAAACTTGCGACTTGCCGTTGCGATTTTAGGTGGGGCGTTTCCTTTGGCGATGACGATTCGTTCGTTTATGCGCGGCGATATTGAGCGTCGTGGAAGAGTAATTTCATTGTTGATTTTGCGCCTGCCGATTATTTGTTTGGTTTCTCTGACTGGCGTCGTTTCGCTGTTTCAATTGACAACCGTGCAGGCTGTTCGCGCAGTAATCATCACGGTTGCCGGTACGGGTGCGGCCACTTGTTTTTACCAAGCTCGACGTGCAGCGGGTAAGGCATCTACGAAGTGGTTCGTGAATATTGGTCTATTGATGACGGCCGCATTTTTGGTGGTGGCTTTCGCCTTGCGTGCAGATTCAAGTGCGCCACGCTTCAGAGGTGGAATTTTCACAAGTCTTTTGCTTGGTGCGACGTTGGTTTTGGCGACGACTTTGGTTGAGGCTTCACACCGTGCACGAACTAAAGCCGATGTTTCTGCTGATCAGCTTGGTCGTCGAATGATCTTGCTGGGTTTGATAATCGGTGGAATCGCTTTGGCTGTGCGCCTGGTTCTCTCGGACGGAGTTTTCAGAATGTCCGTTTTCTGGTGGATGTTCTTCACGATGGTTGGGGCGTTCGTGTTGACAAAAACTAAATACGGCAACTGGATTTTCGCCGTTGGCGGCAACAAAGATGCTGCTCGGGCAACCGGCGTGCCGGCAGACAAAGTTAAGACCGCGCTATTTGTGGCGACTTCGTTGTTGGGTGCTTTCGTGGGTGCGATGATTTTGATGCGTTTGAACTCGGTGCAGGCGCAACAAGGTGATGGGCAAGAATTTGAATACATCATCGCTGCGGTAGTCGGAGGCAACTTGATGACCGGTGGCTATGGCTCGGTCGTCGGTGCGTCGCTTGGAGCATTGATCATGGCGATCTCGAAAAATGGTATTCCGGCTGCACAGTGGAACCAAGACGGTCGGTTCATATTCCTTGGTGCGGTGTTGCTGGTATCAGTTCTTGTCAACAACTATGTACGTAAGAAAGCGAACGAACAACGATGAGCAATAAAACTCCGCTTCTCGAATTAGAAAACGTCAGCAAGTATTTTGGCAATGTCAAAGCGCTTGAGAATGTTTCGACGACAGTTATCGCTGGTCAAGTTACTTGCGTGCTGGGCGACAACGGCGCTGGAAAGTCAACTTTCATTAAGATCATTTCGGGCTTGCACAAGCCAAGCGCCGGAAAATACATGTTTGAGGGTCATGAAGTTGCTTTCGACTCTCCGCGTGACGCAAGGTCGCTGGGAATCGCCACCGTTTATCAAGATTTGGCAATGGCGCCTCTGATGTCAGTTTGGCGAAACTTCTTTTTGGGCTCAGAGCCACTGCGACGCTTTGGACCAATCAACTTGCTTGACTCAAAGTTTGCGCGAGCAACAGCCAAAGAAGAAATGGCGAAACTGGGCATTGATGTTCGCGATATTGATCAGCCCGTAGGCACCCTTTCAGGCGGTGAGCGCCAGAGCGTGGCAATTGCACGCGCCGTTTACTTCGGTGCGCGTGTACTAATTCTTGATGAGCCAACCTCGGCCTTAGGCGTGCGCCAGTCAGATCTTGTGCTCGGCTATGTGAGAGCGGCGGCGGCAAGAGACCTCGGTGTCATCTTGATCACGCACAACC
Source organism: Ilumatobacteraceae bacterium (assembly GCA_016462185.1). Lineage (GTDB taxonomy): Bacteria > Actinomycetota > Acidimicrobiia > Acidimicrobiales > Ilumatobacteraceae > BACL27. The sequence goes on along the minus strand of JAEMTQ010000007.1, from coordinate 14,047 downwards.
CACAACACGCATTGCCGGTTGGCGATCGTTTCTTGATTTTGAATCGTGGACAATCAGTCGGTCAATTTGAAAAAGCAGATCTCTCATTTGAGAGGTTGATCGAGCTGATGTCTGGTCGCGTTCACGCTGCTTAGATAGTTGCGGAACTCAATAAATGCGCGACAATCAGTGGCTTGAGTTAATTCAAACGCGCCTGCACGAGCCGAATGAAGCTGCGAAGGCACTAAAGAAGCGCAAGAGACGCAAGCTTTTAACTGACTCGAAACTATTTATAGTCGCAGCCGACCACACAGCGCGGGGGATGCTGGCGGTTGGTGATGACCCGTTTGCGATGGCAGATCGTCGCAAGTTATTAGATGCATTGTTGATCGCACTTGCTAACCCAAGAGTTGATGGCGTTCTTGCAAGCGCTGATGTGATCGACGAACTCGCACTGCTCGGCGCTTTAGACAACAAACTAGTTTTCGGCACAATGAACCGTGGTGGAATAATCGGCGCTTCGTGGGAACTCGACGATCGAATGACGGCTTACACGCCCAAAGATATTTACGATCGCGGGTTAGACGGCGGAAAAGTTTTGCTTCGTCTGGCAGATGATGATGCTGGCACGGCGCCGACGATTGAGGCTTGCGCAAAAGTTGTGACACAGATGGCAGATTTACAGCTGCCGATCATGGTTGAGCCGTTGCCGTATACGAATAGTGGTGCTGGGCCAGCAAAGTATGTTGACGACGATGACAAACTATTGCGTGCAGTTTCAATAGCGTCGGGTCTTGGCTCTTCGGCTGCCTACACATGGCTGAAAGTTCCAGCGACTGCGCAAGTGTCGCGAATGATGGCGGCAACGACTTTGCCTGGGTTGATCTTGGGTGGCGCACCAGGCCCTGACCCAGAGGCGACCTTTGCAAATTGGCAAAGTGCAATGGAGGTTTCAAACGTTCGTGGACTTGTGGTGGGTCGAGCACTGTTGTTTCCAAAAAATGGCGATGTAGCTGGCGCGATAGAGCGCGCAGGGCGTATTGTTCGTCCATGAAAACAATTCGCCTAACCACCGCGCAAGCCCTCGTGAAGTTCTTGGTTGCACAGCGCATAGTTATAAATGGTCGCGAAGAAAAATTGTTTCCCGGCGTGATGGCAATTTTCGGACACGGAAACGTGACAAGCCTCGGTGTTGCTTTAGATGAAGAGCGAAAAAACATTCGCACCTGGCGAGGACAAAATGAACAAGGCATGGCTCTGGCCGCCGTCGGATTTGCAAAAGCAAGGCGTCGCCAGCAAATCATGGTTGCCTCATCATCAATTGGGCCTGGTGCGCTGAACATGGTTACTGCCGCGGGTGTTGCATACGTCGATCGTTTGCCAGTTTTGTTTTTAGCCGGCGATACTTTTGTGCACCGAATACCAGACCCTGTGTTGCAGCAGGGCGAGAATTTCGCTGATCCGTCGGTGACAGTGAACGATGCGTTCAAACCCGTTGTTCGTTACTGGGATCGCATTGTTGCCCCAGAACAGTTGTTGCAATCTTTGCCCCATGCAGTCTCGACGATGCTTGACCCTGCAACTTGTGGCCCCGCCTTCATTGGCCTGCCACAAGATGTGCAGGCTGAGAGTTTTGACTTTCCAGAGGCATTTTTCGAACCAGTAGTGCACACAATCTTGCGTCCGCGCGCCGACGCCACTGAATTGTCGCGGGCAATCGAAGTGTTGAAGGCGGCAAAGCGACCGTTGATCATTTGCGGTGGCGGTGTTCACTATTCGTTGGCAGAAAAAGAGTTGGCAGACTTTGCGATCTCACACAATATTCCTGTTGTTGAAACTGTCGCGGGTAAAGCCTCGCTTCTGGCTTCTCATCCGCTTTATGCAGGGCCAGTTGGCGTGACGGGGTGTGAGTCGGCGAACAACCTGGCTGCAAAAGCCGATGTTGTTTTGGCGCTTGGCACTCGGTTGCAAGACTTCACCACAGGTTCGTGGACAATCTTTAGTAACGAAGAGACAAGATTCGTTGGCGTGAATACTGCGCGCTTTGATGCTGTCAAACATCGATCGTTGCCTGTCGTTGCAGACGTGCGCGAAACGTTGAAAGAATTTAGTGCGCAACTCGCTAACTGGAAGAGCAGTGTTGAGTGGTCGAAACTCGCACAAAACGAAGTTGCAAAGTATCACGCTTATATTGACGGGTTAGCCAAGAAAGACGCCAAGAAGCAGGCGACGTATGCGCAAGTTGTGGGCGTGGTTGATCGGTCTGCGCAGGCAAACGACTATGTATTGACTGCCGCTGGCGGGTTTCCGGGCGAACTGAATAACGGCTGGCGCGCAAAAAGCCTTGACTCTTTTGATTGCGAATATGGATTCTCGTGCATGGGCTATGAGATTTCTGGAGCGTGGGGTGCAAAAATGGCGATGCCCGAGCGTGAAGTTATCTCGTTCGTTGGCGACGGTTCTTACATGATGATGAACAGCGATATTTACAGTTCGGTTTTATACGGACACAAATTGATTGTGATCGTCTGCGACAACGGAGGATATGCAGTAATCAATCGACTGCAAGTCAACCAAGGTGGTGTGCCGTTCAATAATCAAATAGCCGACTCGGGTGTGACGAATCTCGTATATGTTGATTTTGCAAAACATGCCGAGTCAATGGGCGCTGTCGCCGAAAATGTTGAGTCGATCGACGGTCTTGAAGCGGCTCTCGCGCGTGCTCGAAAGTCAGATCGCACTCACGTGATCGTTCTACAGACAAGCCCAAATGATTGGACCGAGGGCGGCTCATTTTGGGAAGTGGGCGTACCGACAACGAGCCATCGACCAGAAGTTATTAAAGCTGGCGAAACGATGCGCGCAGGTAAAAAACAACAACGACTCGGCTGGTAGGTAAAAATGAGCGAAATGTCAAAGAACTCTTCAAGTTTGCTCGGCAAAGTACTTTTGTTGAGCGGCGCATCAAGGGGTGTGGGTGAGTGTGTGGCGAGGCTCGCAGTTGAGCGCGGCGCCGCAGGTTTGGCTTTGGTTGGTCGAGATACCAAAACGGGCGAAAAACTGGCAAGCGAATTAACCGGTCTTGGCACGAAGACAATTTTCATCACGGCCGACTTGGCCAAACCAGAAGAGCCGAGTCGCATTGTCAAGCAAGTCGATGAGACATTTGGTGTCGTGCATGGTTTGTTGAATTCAGCAGCTGAGACTTCGCGAGGCAGTGTCTGGAATACAACCCCCGAAATGTTCGACTCGATGATGGCGGTAAACGTGCGCGCACCGTTTATGTTGATTCAAGACTGTGCAAAAATTATGAAACGAGAGGGAGTGCCCGGCTCGGTTGTGAATATCGGCAGCGTCACGGGTTATGGCGGCGACGTGAACCTTACGCACTATGCAATCTCAAAAGGTGCCCTGCACAGTTTGACTAGAAACTGTGCGTATTCACTAATGCGCGATCGAATTCGTGTCAATTTACTGAACCCCGGCTGGATGGACACCCCAACAGAAGACGCAACTCAGCGCAAGTGGCACAACGCCCAAGACGGCTGGTTGCAAAAAGCCGAGAGCGAGCAACCGCTCGGTCGGTTGATCAAACCCGAAGAGCTTGCGCGCACAATTTTATTTTTGCTGTCAGACGAGTCGGGCTTGATGACAGGTGCAGTAATAGACTTTGATCAATCAGTGGTCGGCGCTGGCTCGCCATCGAAACCAAAAATAGGAGAGGTCTGGCCATGAGCAACAGTAAAAGTATTGGAATTGGATTGTTGGGTTGCGGGCGCATCGGAGTGATGCATGCCGAGTTGATCGCACAGCGCATTGAAGGCGCGCATCTTGCCGGCGTTTACGACGTGGTTACTGATTCGGCGAAAAAAATCGCGACGAAGTTCAATTGTCAGCATTTCACAGATCCTGAATCTCTGATGTCCTCTGGTGATGTCAATGCGATTGCGATCTGTACATCAACAGATACGCACGTCGAGGTCTTGTTGATGGCATCAAAACATGGCAAGCCAGTGTTTTGCGAAAAGCCGATCTCGCTCTCGTTGCCAGAAACAGATCGTGCGCTGAAGGCCATTAGCGACAGTAAAACACCGCTGATGTTGGGTTTCAACCGTCGCTATGACCCGAGTCATCGTTCGGTGCACGACAGCGTCGCCAACGGAGCGATCGGTGATGTTCATCTTGCGCGAATCACCAGTCGCGACCCAGGACCACCGCCAGTTGAATATGCCAAAGTTTCGGGTGGCATCTTTATCGATATGACGATTCACGATTTTGACATGGCGCGCTATGTCGTCGGCAGCGAAATCGTCTCGGTTTATGCAACAGGTGCCGTGCGCATCGTGCCAGAGTTCGCCGAGATTGGTGATCTAGACACTGTTGCATTGATGCTGCAACACGCCAATGGTGCGATAACGATGATCGACAACTCGCGTCAGGCCGTTTACGGCTATGACCAAAGAGTCGAAGTGTTCGGGTCAAAAGGTATGACTGCGTCAGAGAATCCGTTAATGACGAGCACGATCAATCGAAATGAAAACGGAACACAGTTGGCCAAAATGCCGAATTTCTTTTTAGATCGCTACATACCTGCGTACATCGCCGAGTGGAACGAGTTCATGGGTGTGGCCACGGGCAAAATTAAACCAGTGGTTACTGGTGCCGATGGGCGAGCTTCGCTTGTTGCCGGCTTGGCCGCGTGGAAGTCAGTGCGTGAAGGTCGAGTCGTAAAAACTAGCGAGATTGGCTAGACGCCGTAAGTTTTAAGTCGAGCATCTGCAAACTTCTGTCTTGCAGCTTTGCTCTGCTCAGTTGTGGCGATTGGTTGGGCCGCGATGCGAGATGATGCGCTCCAAGTTGGCCATTTACCTGTCAGCGCGGCTGCAGCTTGGCGGGCTGCGCCGAGTGCGACTATTTCTGGTTCGTTAAGTGTGTTGACTTGTTTGCCTGTTAGGTCTGCGACGATTTGACAGACGGCGGGCGATTGCGAGCCGCCACCCAACAAGAAGATTCGACCCGAAGTGTTGACGCCACAATTTGTGATTGCAGCCAAACCATCGAGCAGTCCGCACACGACGCCTTCAATCGCGGCGCGCGCAACATCATTTCGTTTATGACTCGAATTCAAACCGATCAACATTGCTCGGGCGTCTGGCAAGTTGGGTGTGCGCTCGCCATCAAGGTAAGGCAAAAGCACGAGTTCGTTTGCACCAGGTGAACTAGTCAAGGCGAGTTCACCGAATTGGTTTAAATCACAGTTGAGAATATTTGCAAACGAGTCAAAGACCTTTGTTGCGTTCAATGTGCAGACGAGAGGCAAAAATGCGCCGGTTGCATCGGCGAAACCAGCGACAGCCGCGCTCGGGTCGTTAGTTGGTTTATCGCTAACTGCATACACGGTGCCCGAAGTGCCAAGCGAAATTGCGACATCGCCAGGTGAGAGGCCGATGCCGAGTGCGCCGGCCATGTTGTCGCCCGTGCCGCATCCGATCACGGCGTTTTGCCATGTGCCGGTTTGTTCAAGTGGGGTAGCGACTCGAGGCAAAGCGTTTGACCAGTCGCGTTTGGCGTCGATGAGATTCAAAACTTCGTTGTCGTACTTACCGAGTTTTGGTGACCAGTAACCAGTGCCCGAAGCATCACCGCGATCGGTTGTGATTTCGTTTGAGCCTCCGCCACGAAGATGCCATGACAAAAAATCGTGAGGTAGGCAGATGCGAGCAACTTGGGCCCAGTTTTGTGGCTCGACTCGTTTGAGCCACGAGAGTTTTGCCACGGTGAAACTCGCAACAGGAACACTGCCGACATGTTCTGCCCACCAGGCGTCTCCACGTTGGTCGACACACCATTTTGCGTCAGCAGCAGATTGCGTGTCGTTCCAGAGTTTGGCGTTTCGCACGACTTTGTTTTGTGCGTCGAGCGTGACGAGCCCGTGCTGTTGGCCTGCGACTGAAATCGCGGCAGGTTTCGGTGAACCGGCTTGTTCGAGTGCCGAATTGAACGCCGAAATCCAATCGTTGGGGTTGGTTTCGCTAACTGGCGCAACACCTGTGCTTGGGTGCGCGGCACGGCCCGACGAAACGAGTTCTCCTGAATCTAAGTCGCGAACTTCGACTTTTGTTGATTGCGTCGACGAGTCAACGCCGATCACTAATGGCATTAGTTATCGAACGCCAAGAATCAGTTCTGTCACCAATTGGTCGAGACGTTCGTGAGCGTAACCACGTTCGCCGAGTGCTTTGACATCGAAAGTGCCGGTGCGCAAGGTGTGCAAAGCATCAGCACCCAAACCGTCGGGCGATGTTGGCTCACTCAACTTGTCGAACATTGCTGCTTTAAGTGCCGCCTGAATTTCTTTGTCTTGTTTGAACTGGCGCGACTTCTCGGCCAATATCAAGTACGTGCGCATGCAACCGCGTGCGAAGTCCCACACGCCTTCGGCGTTTTCGGTGCGATATGCATGGGCATCAAAGTGCAACATGCCGTCCCACTTTGAATCTTCGAGCAACTTGACGAGATAAAACGCGTCGCGAATGCCTTCGCTGCCAAACCTAAAGTCTTGGTCAAATTTGCCGATGCGCTGTGCATTGAGGTCGATATGAAACAACTTGCCGTGCCAGAGGGTCTGTGCGACAGCGTGAGTGAAGTTGAGGCCGCTCATTGTTTCGTGGGCGAACTCTGGGTTGAGGCCGACCATTTCTGGCCACTGCAATTCGTTGATAAACGCAATGGCATGACCAACAGTTGGCAAGAACATATCGCCACGCGGTTCGTTTGGTTTCGGTTCGAGCGCAAACTTTAAGTCGTAGCCACGATCTTTGGCATACGCGCAGCAAATATTTACTGCTTCTGCGTAGCGGTCGAGTGCAGTGCGAACATCTTTGGCTGCTTCACACTCGAGGCCTTCGCGGCCGCCCCACATGACATAGACCTTCGCGCCAAGTGAAACACCCATGTCGATTGACTCCATGGTCTTTTTAATTGCATAGCGACGCACAACTGGATCATTGGCTGTGAACGCACCTTCTTTGAATACCGGCTGACCAAAAAGATTGGTGGTCGCCATCGGCACTTTCATGCCGGTTTTATCTAGCGCTTGACGAAAGCGCTTAAGTGCGGTTTCACGATCTGCGGGTGATGCACCGAACGGCACAAGATCATCGTCGTGAAAGTTCACACCGTATGCGCCGAGATCGGCGAGACGATGAACAGAGTCGACCGGGTCGAGTGCGGGGCGAGTTTCTAATCCGAATGGGTCGCGACCCATGTTGCCGACGGTCCAAAGACCAAATGTAAAGCGATGCTCAGGTTTCGGTGTGTAGTTATCAGTCATGTCTCAAAGGATAGTTCTAATTCGCAAGTACTCTCTATGCGGTTAGAGTAAACAAGCCTTTTACCTTCCGGGGTAGCTCAGTTGGCAGAGCAACGGACTGTTAATCCGTTTGTCGTGGGTTCGACCCCCACCCCCGGAGCAAAACTCAACTTAAGCAGGTGTCAGATGAGTCAGATGAGCCGGTGGATTCGAAATGGTTGAACGCACTCAGGGGTTGCAGGTTGCTCATCCGCTTGATCCGTTGAGCAAGTCTGAGCTTGAATTTTTCGTCGCTTCTCTGCGAAGTAGTGGGCATCTTGACCATCAACACCTAATTGCGATGTCGCAATTAGAAGAGCCGAGTAAATCTGCTCTGTTTAATTTCGAAAGTGGCAAGGCGATAGACCGTGCGGCGCGAGTCACGCTTCTTGATCGGTCGACTGGCAAGGTCAGTGAAAGTGTCATTACAACACTTGGCGAATTACGAAGTCACAAAATAATTGAGGGCGCTAAAGCACCGATCTTGAGTGTCGAGTCGCATGCTGCGATTGCGGCAGCCAAAGCAGACCCGCGAGTGATCGAAGCCCTGAGGCAACGAGGCATAACTGATCTTGAGACAGTGCGTATGGAGACGTGGCCGATCGGTGCGCAGATTCCAAAATATTTAGATGACGGCCGACGAATTATTTGGACACCGATGTGGCACTGTCCTACGCCGAATGCAAATTTTTATGCTCACCCGATATCGGGTTTGCATGCGATAGTCGATATTGACTCGGGCGAAGTCGTGGCAGTCGAGAATGATCAATTGATCGAGATACCTCAAACCCCCGGACCATATCGGCAGAGTCAGACTGGCGCGAGTGTTGAACTGAAATCGTTGATGATCCATCAACCTGATGGTGCTTCATTCACTGTCGACGGATTCAAGATTGATTGGGAGCGGTGGAGTTTTCGAATTGGGTTCTGCCAGCGCGAAGGCTTGGTTATTCACGATGTCTGGTTCGCTGACGGCGGGAAGAAGCGCAAGATTGCCCACCGAATGTCGATTGCCGAGTTGGTTATTCCGTATGGTGACCCGAGCCAAGGGGCGTATCGCAAAAACGCTTTCGATACCGGCGAGTTTGGTTTGGGCAACTACACGAATTCATTGACGCTCGGCTGTGACTGTCTGGGTGAGATTACTTATTTAGATGTCGCCGTCGCCGGACCAGACGGCACTGTGCGCGAGATTAAAAATGCGATCTGTATGCACGAAGAAGATTTCGGAATCTTGTGGAAGCACGTTGATCTTGACGGCAACGTTGAGGTTCGTCGTGGGCGCCGATTCGTTGCTTCGTCAATTGTGACGGTCAATAATTATGAATACGGATATTTTTGGTATTTCTACCAAGACGGCTCAATCGAATTTGAGGCAAAACTGACCGGCATTGTTTTGACTTTGGCAGACAAGCCTGGTGTTGAGCATCCTTCGGCAACCGAACTTGAACCAGGATTATGGGCGCCATACCACCAACACATTTTGTGCGCACGACTTGATCTTGATATCGACGGTGACGCAACTGGAGCCAAAAACAGTGTTGTCGAAATTGATTCGTTCGCCCATGAGATGGGCCCAAAAAATGTCTACGGCGGCGCATATGAGACGAGCGAGAAAGTTTTGCAGCGCGAGGGTGAAGCGCGGCGGATAGTTGATCCATTGAAGAGTCGGTTCTGGAAAGTCATTAATCCTGAACGCAAAAATCACATGGGCCATTCGGTTGGCTACAAACTTGTGCCAGGGCATACGACTTATCCGTTGGCGTTACCAGAATCAACAATTGGCAAACGTGCGGGTTTTATGTATCACCACTTGTGGGTTACGAAGAACGAAACCAACGAGCGTTACCCAGCAGGGGACTACCCGTATCAACATGCGGGCGGAGCGGGGTTGCCCGAGTGGACGGCGGCTAACCGTGAAATCGAAAACACCGATGTTGTGTTGTGGCATGTATTTGGAACGAACCACATTCCGCGAACTGAAGACTGGCCAGTGATGCCTGTCGAGCGAACTGGTTTTCATTTGAAGCCGAGCGGATTTTTCGCACGAAGCCCAGCCATTGACGTTGCGCCCGCTCCCGCCCAAAAATCTTGCCACTAGTTCTCCAAGAGTGGAGTGACTAAATTTTTATTTAGTTGCTGAGACAACCCCGAGGCACATTTCATCAGAAGAGCCTTCGCCCCAAGTGATGTATCGATTCGGCAAATTCTTTAACTCAGGAAGCTTTTGTCGAATCGTCGGGTCAAAAGTGCACGTGACGCGAATCGTGTCGCCTGCTTTTACTGCAACAGGAGTTTTGAGTACGACACCCGATTGATCATCGAAATTATATTTCTTTACATCCAAGATCAATTTCTCAGTGGGCTTTCCGGGGTTCAGGGTTAGCGAGAGCGTGCGTCCCAAAAGATGCATGTGCGCAGCAGCGGCGATCACCGTGAAGTTCGAAGTAATCACTTTGTCGCAACGCGAAGTCAAGGATGCGACAGGATTAAATGGATCTTGGCCACAAAGAATGTTGATGCCCGCCGATTCAAATGCACTTGTTTTGCTTGTTCGCGAAGCCAGATCGATAAGCGATTGCTTACGGTCGCACAAAGGCCCGGTGATGCCTGCGGGGCACGCAAGCTCAACTGGTGCAGGAAAGAGTTCAACATGAAGCTGTTTGATCTTTGTGCCTTTTGCAGGGACTGCTTCCATCACAATCTTTGATTGATCGGTTTGAATTTTTCCGCCGTTCGCTGCCAACAAGTTGTAGTGCACTTGCAAAACGAACTGCTCACCTTTTTTAAACGGAGTTCCGTAACCAGTTGGCGAAATATCTTTACCGCGACCAGGTGCCCAAGAGCTGATCCATGGTGTTGAAACGAAAGATGAAAGCATGCTGCCAAGACCCGAACCACCAAAGCACGGCCAACCCGTACCGTTTTTATCGGCAGCAATCGCCTGAGGTAAGTCAGCGTCGGTTACACGAAAGATAATGGCGTGATGCACAAAGTTTTTGCGTTGTGGGATGAACTGAATCGTTCGGATGATTGACTCTTCTGTGACTTTGGGGTCGAGCAAGAAACATCGGTAATCATCGGTGCCATTTTTGGGGGCGGTTGGAAGGTGAGCCTTTTTCATCGTCACGGAGTACTTTTTTGTCGCTGGCTCTTTTGATGAGCCATTTACCGACTGAGGGGAGAGAGATATAAGTAACACCGCGATAAGGAGCGTGCGTTTAATGCGCATGCGTCAAAGATTACCAACAAAAATAAATGGAGTCGTGTGACATTTCCCCTAAATTAATTAGGTGAAATTCAAAGCGCTATCGGTTTTTGCAATCTCGTTGATTTTTGCATCACCCATGGCGCTTTTGCCGAGCGCCGCTGGTGCAAGTGGCGAAACGTCAGAAATCGTAGAAACTGCGCCTGGAGTTTCGATTGATACGTCTAAGTATCTGCCAAAGAAACTTCCAGCACCGGCGATTCTCATTGCTCACGGGTTTGGTGGAAGCAAAGATTCGGTTGCAGCAGAAGCAAAATTTTTCGCTTCCAAAGGTTTCGTTGTCTTGACCTGGACTGCTCGTGGATTCGGCGAGTCAACGGGGCAAATAGAAATGAATTCGATTGATGCCGAGGTTGCTGATACGCGAGCGTTGATTTCTTATCTTGCGCAAAGCAAAGATGTTTTACTTGACTCGAACCGAGATCCACGCGTCGGAATTATGGGCAGTTCTTATGGTGGAGCCAACGCACTTTTGACTGCGAGTCAAGACACCCGCATCGACGCAGTGATCGCAGACATCACTTGGAGCGATCTTCAACAGGGTCTCTTTCCTCAATCTGTCGAACGTTCAAGAGTTTCTGGTCCGTTTAAAAAAGTTTGGGCCGGCACATTTTTCTCTGCAGTTTCGTTGCAGAGCGCATATCTCGGCGAGTGCGGGTCATTCTCGCAACGCTGGTGTGACGCCTACGAAAATGCTGTTCTGCAAGGCGAGCCAAGTCAGACCGAAAAAGAGTTGTTTGCTTCTGTTTCGCCAATTAACTATGCATCAACGATTTCTGCGCCGACACTCTTAAGCCAAGGTCAAGCAGATTCGCTGTTTCCATTAAGTGAGAGTTCTAAGACTGCTCAGGTGATCAAGAAGGCAAATCCAAATACACCGCTTTCGATGATTTGGCACGCCGACGGTCATGACGGTGCGAGTTCTCAAGCCCCATATTTGCGTGAACAGTTCTTGCAGTGGTTTAAAAAATTTTTATTGAGCGAAGAATTAGAGTTTCCAGTTTTTCAATTCACGCGAACCAACGGCTCGATCTCTTTGCAAGATTCGTCAGTGATACCCAAGGTTTATACAAGCGAGCAGTTGCCGTTCGAGTCAAAGTCTCAACAACTTAAGTTGATTTCACCAACAGCCGCAGCGATCTATCCGATTGGTGGTGTGCCAAGCGCAATCTCGGCACTTCCAGGCATCGGATCAGCAGGTGCGCTCGCGTCGCAGTTGCTTTCTAATCTCGCAGGGTTTAGTCCTGCATTTTTGCCAGGTCAAAGTGGATTTTTAGAAAGTGCGCCGCTGACTGAACCAATCTCGGTGGTTGGTCCATCTTCAATCAAAGTTCGAATCACTAGCACGCAACCTGATGCGACGCTTTTCTTTTCTTTGGTTGTCAAATCACCAAGCGGTGGAATCAACCTTCCAAACGGAATCGTCGCGCCCGTTCAAATTTCAAACGTCCCTGCCAACGGTGTAGATGTTGTCGTCAACTTGCCCGCAACAATTTTGGACGCCTCAGTTGGCGACATAATCGCGGTCGGCATCTCGACGACCGACCAAGGTTATGAGACGCCAAAGACTTCGCGCTTTTATTCGGTTTCGCCACTCTCGTCGCTCACTTTTCAAACAAGTGTGGCAACCGCAGCACAGTCGAGCGCCGCGAATATTCTCTGGCCACTTGGCGCTGTCGCTTCGGTGTTTGTCGCATTTGTTTACGTTCGACTTCGCCGACCAAAGATCGCGCCGAGTCACGAAAACAGTGTTGCTCTTGTTGAAGTCGAAAACTTAGGCAAGGTTTATAAAGATGGTCATCGAGCGGTGGCAAATCTTTCGTTTGAAGTTCAACGCGGACAGGTCGTCGGACTTCTTGGCCCTAATGGAGCAGGTAAGACAACGGTGTTGCGCATGGTGATGGGATTGATTTTTCCAACTGAGGGGTCGATTTATTTGAACGGCAAATCGGTTTATCCAGGTTCACCTGCGCTTTCAAATCTCGGCAGCTTCATCGAGGGGCCGGGTTTCTTGCCGCATCTTTCTGGTCGCGAAAATCTTTGGCTTTATTGGAAGTCAATCGGGCGAGATGGTGATCAGCACCTCGAACAAGTTGTTGCAATCACGAAACTCGGAACCGCATTAGACAAGAAGGTGCGCACCTACAGCCAAGGCATGCGCCAGCGTTTGGCGATTGCTCAGTCAATGCTTGGCATGCCAGATCTTTTAGTTTTAGATGAACCAACCAATGGTTTGGATCCGCAGCAAATCGCAGAAATGCGCCAAGTGTTGAAAGACTATGCGGCTACAGGTCGCACGGTAATTATCTCGTCGCATCTCTTGGCTGAGATTCAACAAACTTGTAGCCATGTGGTTTTGATGCACCGTGGTCAACTCATTTCGTTCGGGCCAATGGAAGAGATACTCACAAAAAATCAAAAGTCTCAGTCGCTCGAAGAAATCTTTCTTGAACTTATTGGTGATGACTTAGTCATCGGACAGGAGAAGGTATGAGTTATTCGGCTTCGAAGACTTTGCCGTATCACATTGAGCTGTATCGCCAACTCAAACGAAAGCGCACAGCCTTTGCGTATGCGTTTGTTGTGTCACTACCAGTTCTAGTAGCGATTGCCGTAAAGTTTGGCCCGTCAGGAAACAGCGGTGGGCCGACGCGAATCGGCTCGGGCACGACCGACCTGATTGGTTTGGCAACTATTGGTGCTGCGAACTTCACGGTGACGATGCTTTATTTTGCAACCCCATTTCTTTTGGTGACAGTGATTGCTCTATTTAACGGTGACACGGTTGCCTCTGAAGCATCGTGGTCGACTTTGAGATATTTATTGGCTTCGCCTGTTCCACGTACTCGTTTGCTTTTGCAAAAAATTAAAGTCAGTCTCACTCTTTCGGCTCTCGCAGTTTTGATCATGCCAATCTGCGCATGGTTTGTTGGTCTAATTGCATTTGGTACCAAACCATTGCAGAGTCCGCTCGGGGCAACATTTACGAATTCGGTTGCCATCTCACGAATTGCAATCATCACGGTCTATTTGGCGATTTCACTTTTGTTTGTCGCGGGACTCGCTTTTTATCTGAGTGTTCGCACCGATGCACCACTTGGCGCAGTTGGGGTTGCAGTTGGAACATCAATTTTGCTCAGCATTCTTGACGCCATCACGGCTCTTGGAAAACTTCGTGATTGGTTGCCAGTTCACTATGCATTTTCATGGTTTGATGCGTTGGCCACAACAATTGATTGGTCAACAATGATCCGCGGTGCAAGTTATTGCTTTATTGCCGGAACAGTGCTCTATGCGCTTGCAATTAATAGGTTCGCGCACAAAGACGTGACCTCGTAACTAAGCCATAGCCAGTTTTTACCAGTCCCCGAGCGGGTAGCGTTTGGCTGATTGCGTGGGGCCAGTAGCTCAGTGGTTAGAGCAGGGGACTCATAATCCCTTGGTCGTAG